>NZ_JBEXNN010000013.1:0-189192 GCF_040611115.1 Streptomyces sp. NPDC003038 | reverse complement strand
GCTCCTGGGACTCCCCAGGAGCCGCGCCCCCATTTTTTCTGCGGGATGCCCGATGCCTCATGCCGCACACCGAAAGGCCGAACGGCCGACGGCCGGACGCCGCATTGGACGCGATCAGCCGAAGACGGGACCCGTGAACTTCTCGCCCGGCCCCTGGCCCGGCTCGTCCGGCACTATGGAGGCTTCGCGGAAGGCCAGCTGGAGCGACTTCAGGCCGTCCCGCAGTGGGGCGGCGTGGAAGGAGCTGATCTCGGTGGCGCTCGCGGTGACCAGGCCGGCGAGGGCCGTGATCAGCTTGCGGGCCTCGTCCAGGTCCTTGTACTCGGAGTCCGGCTTGTCCAGGCCCAGGTTGACCGCCGCGGCGCTCAGCAGGTGCACGGCCACCGTGGTGATCACCTCGACGGCGGGGACGTCCGCGATGTCGCGGGTCATGGCGTCGTAGTCGGGGGCGGCGTCGTTGGCGGGGGGTGTCGCGTCAGTCATGCGTCCCACGATATGCCGTGCGGCGTGCTTGCAACGCGGGTGCTAGTATGTACATCGACCGGCCGGACACCTGTGTGCCCGGCCCACAAGTGGAGGCTCCGATCTCCCACCCGACCACCCTCCGGGGCGGCGGGTCACCGGTCAGGCGGTATCCATCGTTCCGTACGGACGATGGAAAGCTGCCCGAGTTTGCGCCCCGCGGTTCGCATGCGGCGGTGCTCCGGTTGTTTTGGAGCCCCTGCCTGTGCCCGGCGGGGCTTTTTTGATGTTCCGCCGCGGTAGGTCTGACGGAAATACACGTCAGCGGCTGTCTGCCAGACAGTCGTGTGGTGCTACCGAGGAGGATCCATCAGCACCGAGCCCCGCATCAACGACCGGATTCGCGTTCCCGAGGTACGGCTTGTCGGTCCCAGCGGCGAGCAGGTCGGCATCGTGCCGCTTGCCAAGGCGCTTGAGCTCGCGCAGGAGTACGACCTCGACCTGGTCGAGGTCGCGGCGTCCGCACGCCCGCCGGTCTGCAAGCTCATGGACTACGGCAAGTTCAAGTACGAGTCGGCCATGAAGGCCCGTGAGGCGCGCAAGAACCAGGCGCACACGGTCATCAAGGAAATGAAGCTCCGGCCGAAGATCGACCCGCACGACTATGACACCAAGAAGGGTCACGTCGTTCGGTTCCTCAAGCAGGGCGACAAGGTCAAGATCACGATCATGTTCCGTGGTCGCGAGCAGTCCCGGCCGGAACTCGGCTACCGACTGCTGCAGCGTCTCGCTTCGGACGTCGAGGACCTCGGGTTCATCGAGTCGAACCCGAAGCAGGACGGCCGAAACATGATCATGGTTCTCGGTCCGCACAAGAAGAAGACCGAGGCGATGGCCGAAGCCCGCGAGGCGCAGGCCGCCCGCAAGGCCGAGCGCCAGGGTGTGTCCCTCACGGACGACGAGGCTCCTTCCGAGGACGCCGCCGTCGAGGTGGAGGGCACCGAGGCCGCCGAGGTTGCCTCCGACGAGGCTCCCGCCGCCGAGGCGGACACCGAGGCCTGATTCCGGGCAGCCCGTCCTGGATCACCGATACAACATGACGCTCCCGCGAGCCGGTCCCCGACAGGACCGGTGGGAGCGCCACCGACGAGGAGATACGGCGCTATGCCGAAGAACAAGACGCACAGCGGTTCCAAGAAGCGCTTCAAGATCACCGGCTCCGGCAAGGTGCTCCGCGAGCGTGCCGGCAAGCGCCACCTGCTCGAGCACAAGCCGTCGACGCTGACGCGCCGCCTCAGCGGCACCGCCGAGATGGCCCCGGGCGACGCCAAGAAGATCAAGAAGCTTCTCGGCAAGTGACGTCCTCCGCTCCTTCCGGGAGCGGGACGTCAAGACCGGGACCCCATCGAATTCGGGCCGTGTGAAGACAACCACGGCCCCGCTACAAGGAGTTAAAAAGTGGCACGCGTCAAGCGGGCAGTAAACGCCCACAAGAAGCGCCGGGCGATCCTCGAGGCGGCCTCCGGCTACCGCGGTCAGCGTTCGCGCCTGTACCGCAAGGCCAAGGAGCAGGTCACCCACTCGCTGGTCTACAACTTCAACGACCGCAAGAAGCGCAAGGGCGACTTCCGTCAGCTGTGGATCCAGCGCATCAACGCCGCTGCCCGCCAGAACGGCATGACGTACAACCGCCTCATCCAGGGTCTCAAGGCCGCCAACATCGAGGTGGACCGCAAGATCCTCGCGGAGCTGGCCGTCAACGACGCCAACGCGTTCGCCGCGCTCGTCGAGGTTGCGCAGAAGGCCCTTCCGGCCGACGTCAACGCCCCGAAGGCCGCCGCGTAAGGCTCTGCCGGCCCCGCGCGAGCAGGACCGGCCCCCACGGACCCGCAGGCCCCGCGCCTGCGGGTCCGTGTGCTTTCGCCCCGCACACCCCGAGAGAGAACCGCTGAGACCATGGGTACCCCCGCCGAGCTGATCTCCCCCCGATCCCCGCGGGTGGCCGCCGCCAGGCGACTGGCGCGGCGCAACTTCCGCACCAAGGAGCGCCGCTTCATCGCCGAGGGGCCGCAGGCGGTCCGTGAGGCGGCCCTGCACCGCGGCGCCGCCGGAGCGACCCTGATCGAGCTGTTCGCGACCGTCGAGGCCGCCGAGCGCTACGCCGAGATCATCGACGCCGCGCTGGCCTCCGGTGCCCGGGTGCACTACGCCTCGGACGAGGTACTCGCCGAGGTCTCCCAGACCGTCACCCCACAGGGCCTCGTCGGCGTCTGCCACTTCCTGGACTCGCCCTTCGAGGAGATCCTCACGGCAGGACCCAGGCTGGTCGCCGTCCTCGCGCACGTCCGCGACCCCGGCAACGCCGGTACGGTGCTGCGCTGCGCGGACGCCGCCGGTGCGGACGCCGTGGTCCTCACGGACGCCTCCGTGGATCTCTACAACCCCAAGTCGGTACGGGCCTCCGTGGGCTCCCTCTTCCACCTCCCGGTCGCCGTCGGCGTCCCGGTGGAGCAGGCCGTCGAGGGACTGCGGGCGGCCGGCGTACGGATCCTCGCCGCCGACGGGGCGGGCGAGGACGACCTGGACGCCGAGCTGGACGCGGGCACCATGGGCGGCCCCTCCGCCTGGGTCTTCGGCAATGAGGCGTGGGGCCTGCCGGAGGAGACGCGGGCACTGGCGGACGCGGTCGTGCGGGTCCCGATCCACGGCAAGGCGGAGAGCCTGAACCTCGCCACGGCCGCCGCGGTGTGCCTGTACGCGTCCGCGCGTGCACAGCGGGCGCCCGGAGGGTGCCGCTCCGTGACCCCCAGCTAGTAATGTGGCGGCCCGGGGGCCCACTGCGCTACTCGGAGATGTGGGGTACGGGGACATGACCGTCGGTACGAACAGCTCACCGGGGGCCGCGGGAGCCGCTGACGCGGCCCAGGAGCGGTTCCGGGACGCCCCCGAACCCGGTGGTCCCGCCCGGCGCGGCGCCGCCGGGGCCGCGCGGGACGCCGTACAGCAGCAGGCCGTACAGCAGCAGGCCGTACCGCGGCAAGCCCCGCCCGCGGCGCGGAATTCCGATGCCTCCCCCGGGCCGACGGCCGCCGCCCCCGGCGAGGGGACCGCGTGCGGGGTGGATCCCGACGACCTGCCCGACGGCCTGGTCGTCGCCGACGCCACCGGGCGCGTCATCTGCTTCAACCGCGCCGCGGCCCGGATGACCGCCACCGACCCGGCGCTGGCCCTCGGCGCCAGCATCGACCGGGCGCTGCCCCTGGAGGACCTGGAAGGCCGCCGCTGGTGGGCGCTGACCGACCCGTACGGGGGCCTGGCCACCCGCCGCGGCCAGCCCGAGCGCAATCTGCTGCTCCCCGGCGGCCGCGAGGTGCTGGTCTCCGCCCGGTACGTCCGCACCCACCCGACCGGGCCGCTGCGCCGCCTCGTCGTCACCCTGCGCGGCACCGAGGCCCGCCGCCGCACCGAGCGCAGCCACGCCGAGCTGATCGCCACCGTCGCGCACGAGCTGCGTTCCCCGCTGACCTCCGTCAAGGGGTTCACCGCGACCCTGCTCGCCAAGTGGGAGCGGTTCACCGACGATCAGAAGCGGCTGATGCTGGAGACCGTCGACGCCGACGCCAACCGCGTCACCCGCCTGATCGCCGAACTCCTCGACATCTCCCGCATCGACTCCGGGCGGCTGGAGGTGCGCCGTCAGCCGATCGACATCGCCACCGCCGTGGGCCGCCACGTCCAGGCCCTCATCGCGAACGGCCAGGCCCCCGAGCGGTTCCTCGTACGGGTCAGCCGCCCGCTCCCCGACCTGTGGGCCGATCCGGACAAGATCGATCAGATCCTCGGCAACCTCCTTGAAAATGCGGTGCGCCACGGTGACGGAACGGTCACCATCGACGTATCGCCGCACGAGAAGGGAACCGCCGTCACCGTGTCCGACGAAGGCCCCGGAATCCCCGAGGAGTCGATGGGCCGCGTCTTCACCCGCTTCTGGCGGGGGAGCAAACGCGGCGGCACCGGCCTGGGCCTGTACATCGTCAAGGGCATCGTGGAAGCCCACGGCGGCACCATCACCGTCGGCCGGGGCCCCGGCGGGGGCGCCGAGTTCCGATTTATCCTGCCCGTCGCCGCCCCGGCCTATCTCACGCAGTAGCCCTGCGGAGCGTCCCGCCAGGCGGCCCACGGGCCCCTCCACCCCCAGCGACCTTTAGACTCGTCCTTTGGCACCTTTGTGTCCTTGTCCTTGTCCGATCAGGTCGATCGAGTCGTCGGGGACCACCAGCCAGCCATCGGAAGTACGGGAAGAGATGTCGGCACCGAACAAGTCGTACGACCCTGTCGAGGTCGAGGCACTGAAACCGGATGAGATCGAGCGCATGCGGGACGAGGCGCTCGCCGCCTTCGCGTCCGCCGGTGACCTCGACGCACTGCGCGAGGCGAAGACCGCGCACATGGGCGACCGCTCGCCCCTGGCGCTCGCCAACCGCGAGATCGGAGCCCTGCCGCCCCAGGCCAAGGCGGAGGCGGGCAAGCGCGTGGGCCAGGCCCGCGGCGCCGTGAACAAGGCCTTCGGGACCCGCACGGCCGAGCTCGAAGCGGAGCGCGACGAGCGGGTGCTGGTCGAGGAGGCGGTGGACGTCACGCTGCCGTACGACCGCGTCCCCGCCGGCGCCCGCCACCCGCTGACCACGCTGATGGACCGCATCGCGGACATCTTCGTGGCCATGGGGTACGAGGTCGCCGAGGGGCCCGAGGTCGAGGCGGAGTGGTTCAACTTCGACGCCCTCAACTTCACGCCCGACCACCCGGCGCGCCAGATGCAGGACACCTTCTTCGTCCAGGGGCCCGCGGGCACCGAGGGCGACGAGTCCGGTGTCGTGCTGCGCACCCACACCTCCCCGGTGCAGGCGCGTTCGCTGCTGGAGCGCAAGCCCCCCGTCTACATCGTCTGCCCGGGCCGGGTGTACCGCACCGACGAGCTCGACGCGACGCACACGCCGGTCTTCCACCAGGTCGAGCTGCTCGCCGTCGACGAGGGCCTGACCATGGCGGACCTCAAGGGCACCATGGACCACATGGTCCAGGAGCTCTTCGGCGAGGGCACGACCACGCGCCTGCGCCCGCACTTCTTCCCCTTCACCGAGCCGTCCGCCGAGATGGACATGCAGTGCTACGTGTGCCGCGGCGCGTCGGTGGGCAACCCCGACCGCCCGTGCCGTACCTGCTCCAGCGAGGGCTGGATCGAGCTGGGCGGCTGCGGCATGGTCAACCCGAAGGTGCTCATCGCCTGCGGTGTGGACCCCGAGAAGTACAGCGGATTCGCCTTCGGGTTCGGCATCGAACGGATGCTGATGTTCCGCCACAACGTCGAAGACATGCGAGACATGGTCGAGGGTGACGTTCGTTTCACCCGGCCGTTCGGGATGGAGATCTGATGCGGGTCCCGCTTTCTTGGCTGCGGGAGTACGTCGACCTGCCCGCGGGCGAGACCGGTCGTGACGTGGCGGCCAAGCTCGTCGACGCCGGCCTCGAGGTCGAGACCGTCGAGCAGCTCGGCGGCGGGCTCAAGGGCCCCCTGGTCGTCGGCAAGGTGCTGACGATCGAGGAGCTCGAGGGCTTCCGCAAGCCGATCCGTTTCTGCACCGTCGACGTCGGCCAGGCCAACGGCACCGGCGAGCCGCAGGAAATCGTCTGCGGCGCCCGGAACTTCGCCGTCGGCGACAAGGTCGTCGTGGTCCTCCCCGGCGCGGTACTGCCCGGCGACTTCGCGATCGCCTCGCGCAAGACGTACGGCCGGACCTCGCACGGCATGATCTGCTCGGGCGACGAGCTGGGCATGGGCGACGACGGCACGCACGGCATCATCGTGCTGCCGCACGAGTACGAGGTCGGCACCGACGCGATCGAGCTGCTCCAGCTCGTCGACGAGGTCCTGGACATCGACATCACCCCGGACCGCGGCTACTGCATGTCCATGCGTGGCGTCGCCCGTGAGGCGGCGACCGCCTACGGCCTGCCGCTGCGCGACCCGGCGCTGCTCGACGTGCCCGCGCCGAACTCGTACGGCTACCCGGTCAAGGTCGAGGACCCGGCCGGCTGCGACCGCTTCACCGCCCGTACGGTGACCGGCCTCGACCCCGACGCGCGCTCCCCGATCTGGCTCACGCGCCGCCTGCAGAAGGCGGGCATGCGCCCGATCTCGCTCGCGGTCGACGTCACGAACTACGTGATGCTGGAGCTGGGCCAGCCGCTGCACGCCTACGACCGCTCGCGCATCGACGGCGCCATCGGCGTCCGCCGCGCCGAGCAGGGCGAGAAGTTCACCACCCTCGACGGAGTCAAGCGCACGCTCGACGCCGAAGACCTGGTGATCACCGACAACAGCGGGCCGATCGGCCTCGCCGGTGTCATGGGCGGCGCGAACACCGAGATCGCCGACTCCGTCACCGACCCGCAGACGGGCGCCGTCACCGGGACCAGGGACGTCGTCATCGAGGCCGCGCACTTCGACTCCGTGTCGATCTCGCGCACCGCCCGCCGCCTGAAGCTCTCCTCCGAGGCCTCCAAGCGCTTCGAGCGGGGCGTCGACCCGCAGGCCGCCGCCGCGGCCGCGCAGCGGACCGTCGACCTGCTCGTGCTGCTCGCGGGCGGCACCGCCGAGGCCGGCGTCACCGAGTTCGCCGCTCCGGGCGCCCCGCGCACCATCGCGATGAGCGCGGACCACCCGGACCGGGTCGCGGGCATGGAGTACGGCCGCGAGACCGTCGTGCGCCGCCTCCAGGAGGTCGGCTGCGATGTCTACGGCCAGGACGAGCTCGTCGTCACCGTCCCGTCGTGGCGTCCCGACCTCGCCGAGCCGAACGACCTCGCCGAAGAGGTCATCCGGCTGGAGGGATACGGGAACCTCCCGTCGACCCTTCCGCCGGTGCCGTCCGGCCGCGGCCTCACCCCCCGGCAGCAGCTGCACCGCCGGGTCGGCCGCGCGCTCGCGGGCGCGGGCTACGTCGAAGCGCTGAACTACCCCTTCCTGGGCGAGCAGGTCTTCGACCAGCTCCAGCTCCCCGCGCACGACGCGGCCCGCCAGGTCGTCAAGCTGGTCAACCCGATCTCCGAGGAGGAGCCGGCGCTGCGCACCACGCTGCTGCCGGGTCTGCTCGGCGCGCTGCGCCGCAACGACAGCCGGGGCAGCCACGACCTGGCCCTCTTCGAGACCGGTTCGGTCTTCCGGGCCGCCGAGCAGCCGGGTGTCGCCGTACGGCTGCCCGTCCACCGGCGTCCCACGGACGAGGAGATCGCCACCCTGGACGCGGCCCTGCCCGCACAGCCGCGGTATGCCGCGGTCGTGCTGGCCGGCGCCCGCGAACAGGCCGGCTGGTGGGGCAAGGGCCGCCCGGCCGACTGGGCGGACGCGGTCCAGGCCGCCCGTTCCCTGGCCGTCGAGGCGGGCACCGAGCTCGTCGTCCGCCAGGGCCAGTACGGCCCCTGGCACCCGGGCCGCTGCGCCGAGCTCGTCGTCACCGTCGACGGGGTCGAGCAGGTCATCGGCCACGCCGGTGAGCTGCACCCGCGCGTGGTCAAGGCGATGGGCCTGCCCGCCCGCACCAGCGCGATGGAACTCGACCTGGACCGCCTCGCGGCGGCCGGCGGCGAGGCCCCCCGGGCGCCCAGGATCTCCACCTTCCCGGTGGCGACCCAGGACGTCGCGCTGATCGTGGACGCCTCGGTCCCGGCGTCGTCGGTGGAAGCCGCCCTGCGTGAGGGAGCGGGCGAACTCCTCGAATCGCTGCGGCTGTTCGACGTGTTCACCGGTGAGCAGGTCGGCGAGGGCAAGAAGTCCCTGGCGTACGCGCTGCGCTTCCGCGCGGCCGACCGCACGCTGACCGCCGAGGAGTCCACGGCCGCACGTGACGCGGCGGTGGCGCTGGCGGGCGAGCGGACCGGGGCGGTGCTGCGCGGCGCGTAGCCGCCGTGGCGTAGGGCCTGTTGAGGGGCGTATCCGGAGCACCGGATGCGCCCCTCACTCATTCGGGTGAGAAGGCAGCCGACCCGTGTCCGGGGCACCGAGTGGTCGACACAATCGTTGCGGCCGAGGAGGGAGTCCATGCGGAGCATCGGCGACCGACGAGAGCTCAGCCTCCCGAGGCTCCGAAGAGGGGTGGAGGCGGAGCGAGCGAAGCGAACGCGGCGCGGCGATGCGCGGCACCGGACGGCGCGAGCCGGGCCCGGTGCCGAAGGCACCCGCTCCCTGGCCGCGCGCGCGGAGATGCCCCGGGTGCGCCGGGTGTGTGTCGCCGCCTGGGGCGGCGCCGCGGTGTCCTGGGAGCTGTCCACCCCCGGCCGGCTGGCGCCGAGCCTGGCCACCTGCGCGGCCTTCCTGCTGCTGGCCACCGGCTGCGCCCTGCACGTCCGGCGCCGGCTGGTGGCCGAGCTTCGGCGCTCGCAGGAGATCGCCGGCGCGGCGCAGCGGGCGCTGCTGAGGCCGCTGCCCGGGCGGATCGACGGCCTGACGTCGGCCGCGGCGCAACTGTCGGCGAGCCGGGGCGCGGCGGTGGGCGGGGACCTGTACGAGGCCGTGCCGACGGCGCACGGGGTGCGGGTGGTCATCGGGGACGTACGGGGTCACGGACTGCCGGCGCTGGGCGCGGCGGCGGCGGTGCTGGGCGCGTTCCGCGAGGCGGCGTACGACGAGGTGTCCCTCGGGGGCGTCCTGCGCCGGATGGAACGGGCACTGGGCCGCCACGTGCGCGACCGCGCGCGCACCGAGCACCCGTCGGCCTGCCCGGTCGAACCGGAGTCTCCCGTGGCGGAGGAGTTCGTGACGGTGCTGCTCCTCCAGATCGCGCCGGACGGAGCCCTGCTGGCCCTGAACTGCGGCCACCCGTGGCCGTACCTCCTCCGCCCGGCGGCAACCTCAGCGGAACCGGAGCCTGAGCCGGAGCCGGAGCCGGAGCCGGAACCGGAACGGGAACCCGAGCCGGGGCCCTGGGCTGCGCGCGGCCGGGGCGCCGCCACCCCGGACCCCGCACCTCCCTCGCCGGCGGGCCTGGCAGTGCGCTGCGCGCGCTCCGGCCCGCCGAGCGGTACGAACCCGGCCCCGCGGGCGCCCGGGCCGGGGGCTGCCGCGGACCGGGCCCGGGGGAGGGTCCGCGCGGAGCCCGGTTTCGGGAAGGGGCGGGGAGGGGACGGCGCCGCGCATCGGCCCGATGTACAGCGGCCCGGCGTACAACTGCCTGACGTACAGCTGCTCACCGGCGGGGAGACCCTGCCGCCGCTCGGGGTGGTGCCCGTATCCGCGCGGGTGCGAGCAGAACCGTGCGGGGAACTACGGCCCGGGGAGACGCTGTTCCTGCACACCGACGGGGCCGAGGACGCCCGGGACGCGGACGGGCGGTTCTTCCCGCTCCGGCGCGTCCTCGCCCAGGAGCCGGTGGTCACGCCCGCGCGGCTGGTCGCGGGCGTGCACGCCGCGTTGCTCCGGCACACGGGCGGGCGGCTCGCCGACGACGTCGCCCTGCTGGTGCTCCGCAACGACCGCGCCTGACCGGCGCGGTGGAGCCGAACCGCGCGCCGGACCCGGTGGGTGGCCCGGCGCGCGTTCGGCTCGGCCCCTGCCGGGCCCGGCGACCAACCGGGTGCCGGCGGAACCGGAGCGCGCCGCCCGCCTGCCATGGAGTGTCGGGCAGACAGCAGAACGGGCGGCGCGGTGACGGGTCGTCGCACTGTACGAGGGGGAGCCGACGACCCGGGCTACCTCTTGGCGAGGCCCTTAAGTGAAGCGCCCTCGGGGGGCCGCGCGGCAGAGTGCGCGGCGCATTTATGCGCGTACTGGGTTCACACCCCGTGTGAACCGCGCACCCGTTAGCCTGAGTCCGAAGAGCCCTTGGAGGGGCCCATGCAGCAGCCCAATGTCCTGCTCGACGCCCTCCTTGCCGAGGCGGGCATGTCCCACGCCGGACTCGCCGCACACGTCAACCAGGCGGGCCGGACCCGCGGACTCGCCCTGCGCTACGAACACACGGCCGTTGCCCGGTGGCTGAAGGGCCAGCGGCCCCGGGGCCAGGTTCCCGACCTGATCTGCGAGGTGATCGGTGGCCGGCTGAGGCGGCCCGTCGGGCTGGACGACATCGGGCTCGGCGTGCCGGGCGGGCCGGCGTCCCCGCACGCCTCCCCGCTCAGCGGATTCGTGGACCGGGCGGCCGCCCTGTGGCGTTCCGACGAGCAGGGCCGGCCCCAGCTGCTCAGCGCCGAGGCCGTCACGGGTACACCTGCCGTCATCCCGGTCTGGGAGTGGGAGAACCCGCCCGAGGACGCCGACGTCTCGCGCGAGGGGCCGAACCGGATCGGGCCCGAGCACATCGAGATCCTGCGGGCGGCGCGGGCGCACTACGAGCTGATGTACCGCCGGGCCGGCGGGGTGGCCACCCGGGCCCGGATCGTCCGCTTCCTGGGCAGCGAGACCGCGCCGATGCTGCGCGGCAGCTACCCGGACGGGCTCGGCCGCCAGTTGCACCGGGCCACCGGATCCCTGGTGGCGGTGGCGGGGATCTGCGCGTACGACTCGGACGCGCACGGGCTGGCCCAGCGCTATTTCCACCAGGCGCTGCGGCTGGCCAAGGCCAGTGGGGACCGCGGGCTCGGCGCGTACGTGATCGCCCTGATCGTGAACCAGTCGCTGCACCTGCGGGATTACCGCCAGGCCGTGGCCTTCGCCGAGGCCGCGCTGCGCGCCGCGGGCCGGCACACCACCCCGGCGCTGGCCGCCGACCTGTACGCCATGCAGGCGAAGGCGTACGCCCAACTCGGCGACACGCGCGCCGCCTTGGCCTGCATCCGCCATGCCGAAGCGGCCGCCGAGCGGATCCGGCCGGGCACCGAGCCGGACGAGACGGGCTACGTGCAGCCGGGGCTGGTCAACGTCCAGGTGGCCGAGGCGCTGCTCAGCATGGGGGACCTCGACGCCGCCCACGAGCAGGCCGCCGCCGCCGTCGGCACCCCCGCGCACGACCGCGGCCGGGTGCACCGGCTGGCGATGCTCTGCGAGGTCCAGCTGCGACAGGGGGAGGCGGACCGGGCCGTCGCGGCCGCGGCCGAAATGGCCGAGCGGGCCAAGGGGATGGAGTCGCTGCGGTTGCGTGACCGGCTCAGGGCGGTCCGAGAACAGCTGCTGACCAGCGGTTGTTCGGGCGCGGAGGAGACCGCTCAGCTCATCGACGGGGCGCTGCGCGTTCCCCTCTGACGGCTTCAACTGCTCCCATGTTGCCACCAATCCGATCGGAAGGTGGCGCAACCGTGCAGTGGATGAATCTGAGTGAGCAGACTGTGTACAAGAACCGCTGGTTCGATGTGAATCTCGCCGATGTGGAGCTCCCCGACGGCCGGCACCTGGACCACTTCGTGATCCGGCTGCGTCCGGTCGCCGTCGCCACCGCCGTCAACGAGGCCGATGAGGTGCTCCTGTTGTGGCGGCACCGCTTCATCACCGACAGCTGGGGGTGGGAACTGCCCGCCGGGGTGGTCGAGGACGGCGAGTCCGTCGAGGCGGCGGCCGCGAGGGAGATGAAGGAGGAGTCGGGCTGGCGGCCCGGCCCGCTGCGCCATCTGATGACCGTCGAGCCGTCCAACGGACTGACCGACGCGCGCCACCACCTGTACTGGGCGGACGGGGCGACCTACATCGGCCACCCCGAGGACGACTTCGAGTCGTCGCACCGCGCGTGGGTCCCGCTCTCACTCGTGCCGGACATGATCGCCCGCGGAGAGATCCCGGCCGCCAACATGGCGGCCGGGCTCCTGCTGCTGCATCACCTGCGGCTCGGCTAGCTATTAGCCGTACGGGTAGAAGCCCGAGCCGGTCTTGCGGCCGAGGCGGCCCGCGTCGACCATCCGCTGGAGCAGCGGGGGAGCCGCGTACAGCGGCTCCTTGTACTCCGCGTACATCGAGTCGGCCACCGAGGCCACCGTGTCCAGGCCGATCAGGTCCGCCAGCTTCAGCGGGCCCATCGGGTGGGCGCAGCCCAGCTCCATGCCGTTGTCGATGTCCTCGCGGCTCGCGATGCCCGACTCGAACATCCGGATCGCGGACAGCAGGTACGGGATGAGGAGCGCGTTCACCACGAAGCCGGAACGGTCCTGGGCGCGGATGGCGTGCTTGCCCAGCACGTCCCGCACCAGGGCCTCGGCGCGCTTCACCGTCTCGTCACCCGTGGTCAGCGCCGGGATCAGCTCGACGAGCTGCTGCACCGGGGCCGGGTTGAAGAAGTGGATGCCGATGACCTGGTCGGGCCGCGAGGTCGCGACGGCCAGCTTGACCAGCGGAATCGAGGAGGTGTTGGAGGCGAGGATCGCGTCCGGGCGGGTGATCACCTGGTCGAGGACCTGGAAGATCTCCGTCTTGACCTGCTCGTTCTCGACGACCGCCTCGATGACGAGGTCGCGGTCGGCGAACTCGCCGAGGTCGGTGGTGAAGGTGAGGCGGGCCAGGGTGGCGTCCCGCTCCTCCTCGCTGATCTTGCCGCGTTCGGCGGCTTTCATCAGGGAGTTGTGCAGCCGGGTACGCCCGATCTCCAGGGCCTCCCCGGTGGTCTCGGCGACCTTCACCTCAAGACCGCTGCGGGCGCACACCTCCGCGATGCCCGCGCCCATCTGGCCGCAGCCCACTACGCCGACGCGTGCAATGTCGGTCGGGAGGGTAGAGAGGTCCGTCACATCGTGCCTTTCGCTGCTCATCCATCGCGGGTCCCCCGTACTTGTCAGTGGTCACTGCATTCCGGCGCCCGCCACGCCCCCCGACGTTACCCCCGACCTTGACCCCGGTGAGGGGCCGGGGCGGGCATGCTGGGCGCACGGAGAGTGATGTCACGCAATGGAACGGAGTCGTCACATGGGGTACATCGGACGCCGGAGCCTGCTGGCGGGAGCCGCGGCGGCGCTGACCGCGGCCGCGGCGGGCCAGCCGGGCCCGGCGAGCGCGGCCGCCCGTCGGGCCGGACTCCGGGCCGGACGCGAAGACGAGTCCCGGTCCGCCCTCCGGCCGGGGCCTCGGGCCGAGCCTCGGTCCGTCCCTGGGCACCACGCGCTGACGGCGGACTTCCGCGGGATGTGGATCGCCTCCGTGGGGAATGTGGACTGGCCCTCCCGGACCGGGCTGCCCGCCGGGGAGCAGCGGGCCGAGCTGATCGCCCTCCTCGACACGGCCGTCGAGCGCCGCCTGAACGTGGTGATCCTCCAGGTCCGGCCGACGGCCGACGCGATGTGGCCGTCCCGGCTGGAGCCGTGGTCGCAGTGGCTGACCGGGGTGCAGGGCCGCGATCCCGGCTGGGACCCGCTGGGCACGGCCGTCGCCGAAGCGCACGCCCGGGGACTGGAACTGCACGCCTGGTTCAACCCGTACCGGGTGGCCAACCACACCGACCCCCAGCGGCTCGCGGCCGGCCATCCGGCCCGGCGCAATCCCGGCTGGGTGGTTCCGTACGGCGGCAAGCTCTACTACAACCCCGGCCTGCCCGAAGTACGCCGCTTCGTCCAGGAGGCGATGCTCGACGCCGTCGCCCGCTACCCCGTGGACGCGGTGCACTGGGACGACTACTTCTACCCCTACCCGGTCGAGGGGCAGGAGTTCGACGACGACGACGCCTACGAGCGCCACGGCGCGGCCTTCGACTCCCGGGCCGACTGGCGCCGCCACAACACCGACACCCTGGTCCGCGAGATGTCCGCGCGGCTGCGGGAGGTCCGGCCGGCCGCGCGGTTCGGCGTCAGCCCGTTCGCCGTCTGGCGCAACAACGACCGGGACCCCCTCGGGTCACCGACGCGGGCGGGCGTCGCGACCTACGACGACCTGTACGCGGACACCCGCAAGTGGGTCACCGAGGGCTGGATCGACTACATCGTGCCGCAGGCGTACTGGCACATCGGCCACCCGACCGCCGACTACGCCGCCATCGTCCCCTGGTGGGCGCGGACCGTCGCGGGCACGGGCGTCGAGCTGTACGTGGGGGAGGCGCTGTACCGCTGCGACGCGAACAGCCCCGTCGCGGCCTGGCGTGATCCGGCCGAGCTGTCGCGGCACGTGCGGTCCGCCCGCCAGTACCCGGAGGTCCGCGGCCATGCCTACTTCTCCGCGAAGCAGGTGGCCGCGGACCCCAACGGGGCGATGGCGAGGGTCGTCGCCGACCACTACGGCTCGGCGGCGCCCCCGCGCTGAGTCATTCCTCGGGAGGCTCGGGGTGGCGGACCACGCAGTCCGGTCCGGGCGCCATCAGAGCTTCGTGTCCATCCTGGAAACGGACCCGGTACGGGGGGGTTCCGTTCTCGCCCAGCACCTGGGTGATCTCGCCCACCTTGTCGTGCTGTCCGACGATCCTGCCGTGCTGCACCAGCTGGTCGCCCTCGGTCGCGCGCATAACTGACCTCCTCGGTGGCGGTCCGATCCGGCCCTTGCAGTTTAGGTTGTTCCGGCCCTATTTGACCCGTTGAGTCACGGCGATGCATACGAGGACGGCGCAGGCGGCCACCGGAGCGGCGGGCGAGAGGTGCTCGCCCAGCAGCGCCACCGACCAGAACAGGGTCAGCAGCGGCTGGGCGAGCTGGAGCTGGCTGGCCCGCGGGGCGCCGATCTCGGCCATGCCGCGGTACCAGACGTACAGGCCCAGGAAGGTCGAGCCGGCCGCGGCCCAGAGGAGACCGGCCAGCCCGTGGCCGGTGAGGTGCACCGGCTCGTACGCGAGCCCCAGCGCCGAGCCGGCCAGGCTCAGCGGCAGGCACAACACGAGCGCCCAGCCGATCACCTGCCAGCCGGGCAGGGTGCGCGCGAGGCGCGCGCCCTCGGTGTACCCGGCGGCGCACACCAGCAGGGCGGCGAAGAGGTAGCCGTCACCGGCCGACAGGCTGCCGCCGCTCTGGCTCACGGTGAAGGTGATGACCACCGCGGCGCCGGCGAGGGCCGCGGCCCAGAAGCGCCGCGAAGGGCGGGCCCCGGTGCGCAGCGCGGAGAGCGCGGCCGTGGTGAGGGGGAGCAGGCCGACGACGACGGCGGCGTGCGAGGAGGTGGAGGTCTGCAGCGCGAGGGTGGTGAGGAGCGGGAAGCCGACGACCACCCCGGCGGCGACGACCGCGAGGCCCGCCCAGTGCTCGCGGGCGGGCGGCGCGATCCGCAAGGCCAGCAGGAACGCCCCGGCGATGACAGCCGCGAGGACGCTGCGCAGGGCCACGAGGGACCAGGGGCCGAAGCTCTCCAGGCCCCAGACGGTGGAGGGGAAGGTCAGCGAGAAGGCGATGACGCCGAGCGAGGCGAGGACCGTACCTCGGCTCGCGGTGCCCTTGACCGCTATCGGGTTGGAGAGAGTAGCGCTATTCTGTGCTGTCATGTATGAGCGTAGCAGTGTGGCAGAGCTCGCAGAATCCCTGAGAGCAGAACTGAACCGCTACTCGGTAGGTGGAAAGCTCCCGTCCAGCCGGGCCCTGGTCGAGCGCTACCGGGTCAGCCCCGTCACCGTCTCCCGGGCCCTCGCCCTGCTCGCCGCGGAAGGCCTGGTGGTCACCCGCCCCGGCGCGGGTGTCTTCCGCGCCCGGCCGCGTACGGAGGCCCCCGGGCCCGGGGACACCTCCTGGCAGGAGGTCGCCCTCAGCGCGGAGGGGGCGGGCGAGATCGTGCCGCGTTCCGTCGACGCCTCGGGAGTGCTGAACTCGCTCGCCACGCCCCCGCCCGGGGTGATCGGGCTCAACGGCGGCTACCTCCACCCCTCTTTGCAGCCCGAACGGGCCATGGCGGCCGCGCTGGCCAGGGCCGGGCGGCGGCCCGGGGCCTGGGGGAGGCCGCCCGTGGAGGGGCTGCCCGAGCTGCGCGACTGGTTCGCCCGGGAGATCGGCGGCGCGGTCGGCGCCGCTGATGTGCTGGTCACCGCGGGCGGGCAGAGCGCGCTGGCCACCGCTCTGCGGGCGCTCGCCCCGCCCGGGGCGCCGATCCTGGTGGAGTCCCCGACCTACCCCGGCCTGCTGGCCATCGCCCGCGCCTCCGGGTGCCGGCCCGTGCCCGTCCCCGTGGACGCCGACGGGGTCCGGCCGGAACTGCTGGCCGCCGCCTTCGAAGCGACCGGCGCGCGGGTCTTCGTATGCCAGCCGCTGTTCCAGAACCCGACCGGTGCGGTGCTGGCGCCCGGGCGGCGGGCCGAGGTGCTGCGGATCGCGCGGGCCGCCGGGGCGTTCGTGGTCGAGGACGACTACGCCCGCGCCCTGGCCCACGAGGACTCCGGGCCGCTGCCGGCGACGCTGGCGGCCGAGGACGCCGACGGGGTGGTCGTGCACGTCCGGTCCCTGACCAAGGCCACCTCGCCCAGCCTGCGCGTGGGGGCGCTGGCCGCCCGCGGTCCGGTGGTGGACCGGCTGCGGGCCATCCAGGTCGTGGACAGCTTCTTCGTGCCGCGCCCGCTCCAGGAAGCCGCCCTGGAGCTGGTCGGCGCGCCCGCCTGGCCGCGCCACCTGCGGACCGTGGCCTCCGAGTTGCGCCACCGGCGGGAGGTGCTGGCCGGGGCCCTGCGGCGGGAACTGCCCGGACTGGCGGTACCGCATCTGCCCTCCGGCGGCTACCAGTTGTGGGCGCGGCCCGCCTTCGGGGGCGATGACGTCGCCTTCGCGGCGGCGGCCCTGCGCGCCGGGGTGGCGGTCGCGCCCGGACGTCCGTACTTCTGCGCCGAGCCCCCGGGTCCGTACGTCCGGCTGAGCTTCGCCGGGGTGTCGGGCCCCGCCGAACTCGTGGAGGCGGTCCAGCGGCTGCGGGGCGGCCTGCGCGGCCCGCAGGGCGCCCCCGGCGACGCCGTGGCGAGCGGTCTCGGTCCAGACGCTTGACCCCGTGCGGTGCGCGGCTCACCATCGCCGCATGCATGTTCGGGTCTCGCTCGTCGCCGCAGCCCGCAGTTCCTCGCTGCTCGCCGAGCGCTTCGACGACGACCGCCCGCTGGACGGGACCGGCTGGCGGGCGGTGGAGTGCGCCGCGCGGGGGCTCGTACCGCTGGGCGCCGCCGAGCTGCGCTACTGCTCGCCGACCCCGCGCAGCCGGGCCACCGGCCAGGCCCTCGGATACGCGCCCCTCGCGCAGCCCGCGCTGCGCGAGTGCGACATGGGCCGCTGGCGGGGGCAGACCCTGGCCGAGGTGACCGCCCGCGAGCCCGGGGCGGTGGACCTCTGGCTGACCGATCCGAGGGCGGCCCCGCACGGTGGTGAGTCGCTCCTCGCCTTCATCTCCCGGATCGGCGGCTGGCTGGACACCCGGCCCGCCGGTGACGGGGTCGCCATCGTGGCGGTGGCGGAGCCCTCGGTGGTCCGGGCGGCCCTGGTGTACGCGCTGAAAGCGCCTCCGCTGACCTACTGGAACGTCGACGTCCGGCCCCTGTCGACCGTCACCCTGACCGGCTGGTCGGGACGCTGGCACCTCTGCCTGCAATCCCCCGTGTAAGGCGGAGAGGCCCCGTGTAAAGCGGTTGAGGCCGCGGAAGGGCGCGCCTGGCCTGCGGGCATGACCGGGACCCTCATCACCACGCTCGCCGAACGGCCCGAATCGCCCTGCACACCGCGGGCCCCCCTCGGCCCGACCCCCTGAGGGTCATCCGGCGGCGGCCCCAAACGGATTGTCGATGACGTACCGCCACAGTCCGTCCGCTCCGCGCCGGGCCACATCGGTGGCGGTCCCCTCCAGGCGGACCGGGGCGCCGTCGGGTCCCACGCCGTCGATGGTCCAGTCGACGATCAGCAGCGCGAGATCGCCGGCCGTGTAGGTGTGCCGGGGGCGCACCTCGATCGGCAGGCCGAGCGCGAGGAAGTCCAGCGTGGCCGAGGCCAGCGAGGCGCCCGTCACGGGGGCGCCGGGCCGCGGGACGAAGACGGCGTCCGGCTCGTACATCTGCCGCACGGCGGCCGGATCGCCGGTGTTGAAGGCGGCGGCGAAGGCGGCCGGGTGTTGCTCCGGGTCGGTGGTCAGGGAAACAGTGGGCACATGATCCCGTTCGATGTTCATGGCGGCAGCGAAACCGACGGCGCAATGGCTCACCAAACGGAAAGCCACGGCAGCGGGCCGGAAAGCAGCGGGGCCACCGCCGGTGGCTGGGACGCCGAGCTGGTCCCGGACCCCGGCGGCCGGACCCGGCGGCCCGAGCCAGACTGCCCGGTCGAGCTGGCGCTCGCGGCGGTGGCCGGCCGCTGGACCACGCTGGTGCTGCGGGAGCTGATGCAGGGGCCGCTCTCCTTCGGTGACCTGGAGGCGCGGCTGCCGGAGATCAGCCCCAAGGTGCTGACCGAGCGGCTGCGGGCCCTGGAGCGGCGCGGCCTGGCCGTCCGGGAGCGGCTCGCGGGCTTCCCCGTCCGCACCCGCTACCGGCTCACCCCGGCCGGGGCCGGGCTGCGATCGCTGCTGATGGAGCTCTACCGGACGGGGGTGGAGCTGGCGCGGACGGAGGCGGGACGGTGATCCGCCGGCCGCCTTCGCGGACCCGCGCCGAGGGCCGGCCGTCGGCGCGGGTCCGCTACCGGTCAGCGTTCCGACAGCTCCGACGGGGCCTCCTGGACCACCCAGCCGTTGCCGTCCGGGTCCTCGAACGACATGAACGAGTTCCAGGTGTCGCCCTTGCCGTCCTCCCAGCCCGTCTCGCCGACGTGGCGGATCGGCGAGACGTCCACGCCCCGGCCGACGAGCTCCTCGCGGGCCGCCTCGATGTCCGTGACGCAGAGCTGGAGGCCCTGCAGCGTTCCCGGGGCCATCACCTTCATGTCGGGCGCCGGGGGCATCCCCTCCAGCATCGCGATCGAACACCGCGAGCCGGGCGGGGTCAGCTGGATGATGCGCATGCCGGGGCGACCTCGTCGTCCAGGTCCACCGTGAAGCCGGCCTTGTCGGCGTAGAACTCCTTGGCCCGGTCCATGTCGGTGACGGGGACCGGGATGACTTCGAGCGTCCAGTTCACGGAAGGATCTCCTCAGAAACGTCGGCGGGTCCGGCGAACGGATCGCCGCGAAGCCGGGACCGCACGCGCGCGACCGCCGACACCGGGGCGGGACCCCACCGTCGCCCACGAAGGGGCCGCCGCGCACGGGAAACGCCCGTCCTGTGACCGAGAACTTCAGTTTGCGGATCATGACGGTGGACGTTCACTGTGGGTGAGTGTCGTGGAGAGGTGGTCCGACGTCATGGCAGCAACAGGGCTGTTGCTGCCCTCATCCAGGAGCATGCCCGCCCGGCCGTGAAGGACGCCCTACGCCGCGACCTTGCCGACGCCGCCCATGGGCTGGGTGTCGCGTTGGGTGATCTGCCAGAGCTGGGTCTCACGGTTGCTGACGTAGATCTGGCCGTTGGCGGTGTCCAGTGCGAGGCCTTCGCAGGTCGCCAGGCCGCTGGCCACCACGCGCTGCGAGCCGTCGGCCAGGGTGATCTCGTACAGGCGGCCGTTCAGGTGGTCGATGGTGAACGCCTTGCCGTCGCCCGTGAGTTCCACGCGAATGGTGCTCGCCCCGGGGAGGTTGGTCACGAGGCGCTTCGCGCCGTCGGCCAGGTTGACCTCGTACAGGTTGCCGCCGTGGTCCTTCTGACCGACGTACGCCTTGCCCTTGCCGTCCAGCGCCACTGCGGAGACGCCGACCGGCAGGCCGGTGGCGACCGTGGTCTTCTGCCCGTTCTGCAGGTCGACCGCGATCAGCTTCCCCTCGCTGTGGCTGACGACGTAGGCCTTGCCCGCTCCGTCCAGCGCGAGACCGTACGCGCCCGGGACACTGGCGACCGTGCTGGAGGTGCCGGTGGACAGGTCCACCGCGAGCAGGCGCGCGGCGCCGTAGTCGGTGGTGTAGGCCTTGCCCTTCCGGTCCAGCTTCACATCGCTTATGGCGCCCAGGCTGCTCGCGACCACGCGCTGCCCGCCGGTGGCGATCCTCACCGCGGACAGCTTCTGGCCGCCCCGGTCGGCGACGTACGCCGTGTTCTGCGACGGGTCCACCGCGAGGCCCTCGGACGTGCCCAGGCCCGTCGCGATGAGGGCGAAGCTCCGCCTGGTGGCCATGAGCTTCGCCAGGTCTTCGAGCTTCGGCATGTCGTCCTCGCCGATGCTCACCTTCGGCGGTCCGGCCGCCTTCAGGGCCGACGAGGCCATGGCGGACGTCGAACCGGGGTCCTCGGAGACCTGACGCTGATCGGCGGACGCGTCGTGGAATTTCTGCAAGAGGGGATTGAGGAAACCCATGACGTCGAACGCCCCGTGCGCCGTCTGGCGCACGAGCCACGGGTCGCGCTCACTCTCCATTTTGCGGACGGCTTCCGAGACGTCACCGACCCCGGGGGTGTCCTTGTTGAGCGCTTCAGCGGACTGTTTGGCGGAGTCGGCTCCGCTGCCGCCGCCGTCGAAGATGTTTCCGAATGACACGAGAGTTCCTCCTGATGTGGCTGTTCTGGCCTGCCCGGTGGGTGATCGCCTTTTCAGAGAGGCTGTTTCTGGCTCTCGTAGTCGAGTGTCTCGGGCTGGAAGACCCGGTGTTCCCCGGTGCGGACGGCCACGATTTCGGCCGACCCCTTCTGCATGAACCTCTTGCCTTCATCGGCCAGGTCGAAGTTGCTGCGGTCCTCGACGGAGTCGCCGAGTTTCCATGCGACGACCCGGGAGTACTTCGGCTCCTTGGCCTGCGGGGGAGTTCCCCTGACCTCCACCGGCTGCGGGTAGTACAAGGCGACCCAACCGCCGAAGGTGACCGGGAATTCGTAGTCGAACTGCCTCACCTGGCGGCGGGTCGTGGCCATGACGTCCGCCCGGCTCATCACTTCCAGGCTGACCGACGACTGGTGTTTCCATTCGGTGGTCAGCGAACCGCTGACGGAGGCGGTGACGCCAAGCAGCAGGTCCGCCCACAGCTCACCGGTGCCCGTGGCGGTAGTCGTGGCCGTCGTCGTGCTCGTCGCCTCCGTCTGGGTCTCCTGGTCGACGCCCTGATTGTCCTTGCTGTTCTTGAGGGTGGTCTTCTGGTACTGCTGCATCGCCATGCTCTTCTGCATCTCCTGCTGCAGCGATGCGATGGATTTCGCCCCGAAGGTGAGCTTCACCTCGCCTTGGAGCGACCAGCTGACGGTGTTCGAGATGGAGAATTCGACCGTGTCCGTCACGGTTATTTTGACGGGGTCGGTTCCGTTGATGTACGTCTGCTTGGAGATCATGTCGGGCGGGGGCTGCGTGATGTCGCTCCGCTCTTCGACGACGGGCACGCCCATGTTCATGAACGCGCGCCACCCGCGCTCCTGCGCCGTCTTCTCGTCCTCGGGAAACTCGCCGTAGCGCTTCTTGTTCAACGAGAACCCGATGGGGCTGATCGGCGCTCCCCCTCCTTCGGGGGTCCTCTTCAGCGCGCCCCGCTGCTTGTTCCGCTCCAGGATGGCTTCGGCCTTGGACGGGATTTCGAGCTCGTCCTGGTTCCGTGCGGTGAGCGGGTGGCGCATGAACACGTCGTTGATATAAGCCTTGCCCACATCACTCTTCGCGCTTTTCTCCGACATGTACCTGAGGCCTCCCTGAGTCGCGGAAATGAAGATTTTTCCGTTGCACGGTGAAACTACGCGGCCGGTGCAAGATGATCATCGAGGGGAAATGGCCATGGGATGAAAATCGGACAACCTCCTTTCTACCTGCGGGGATCGCCTTTTCGGCGAGGGGTGGACCGGCCTGTCCCCGGCGGCGTGGGACGTCCGGTGTGGCCGGATCCGTGGTCTCGGGCCGCTTGCGGGGCCGGGGGCGGTCGGGAAGTGGCGGGGATGTGCCGTCGCGGGGGATGCGCCGCTCTCGCGGGTATGCGCCGGTGCGAGCCGGCGGCGCGTCGGGCCGTACGCGCGCGGGTCGGGTCGGGTCATGTGCAGCCCTCAGCCGGGCCCGCTCCCGCTGGTCCTCGGTCAGGTCAGCCAGTGTCCTCGGCTGCCGGGAGACCGGCGAAGGTCGCCCCGATGTTTCGGCCCTCGGCAGGAGCCGCAGTCGGCATGGTTGATGAGCCGGCGGAACGAGCGGCTCTTTGCATAAAACTGCGTAGATACGTATAGTCATGCCATCGATGAGGAGGGTTCCGATGGTGGTACGTGTAGCGGTGGCCGGAGCGAGCGGGTACGCGGGCGGGGAAGTCCTGCGCCTGCTGCTCTCGCACCCCGAGGTGGAGATCGGCGCGCTGACCGGCCACTCCAACGCCGGACAGCCCTTCGGCCCCCTGCAACCGCACCTCCTGCCGCTCGCGGGGCGGACCCTGGAGGCCACCACCCCCGAGGTCCTGGCCGGCCATGACGTCGTGTTCCTCGCGCTGCCGCACGGCCAGTCCGCCGCCGTCGCCGCTCAGCTCGGCGAGGACGTCCTCGTCGTCGACATGGGCGCCGACCACCGGCTCAAGGACTCCGCCGACTGGGACCGGTTCTACGGCGCCCCGCACGCCGGGACCTGGCCCTACGGCCTCCCCGAGCTGCCGGGCGGCCGCGCCGCGCTGGCGGGCTCCCGGCGCATCGCGGTTCCCGGCTGCTACCCCACCGCCGTCTCCCTCGCGCTCTTCCCCGCCTACGCGGCGCGGCTCGCCGAGCCCGAGGCCGTGATCGTCGCCGCCACCGGCACCTCCGGCGCGGGCAAGGCGCTCAAGCCGCATCTGCTCGGCTCCGAGGTCATGGGCTCCATGAGCCCGTACGGCGTCGGCGGCGGGCACCGGCACATCCCCGAGATGATCCAGAACCTCAGCCCGCTCGCGGGCCGGCGGGTCTCCGTCTCCTTCACACCGACCCTCGCGCCCATGGCCCGCGGCATCCTCGCCACCTGCTCGGCCAAGGCGCTCCCCGGCACCACCGCCGAGTCGGTCCGCGCCGCGTACGAGAAGGCGTACGCGGACGAGCCCTTCGTCCACCTGCTCCCCGAGGGCCAGTGGCCGGCGACGGCGTCCGTCTACGGTTCCAACGCCGTTCAGATCCAGGTCGCGTTCGACGAGGCCGCGCAGCGGATCATCGCCATCAGCGTCATCGACAACCTCACCAAGGGCACCGCCGGCGGCGCGGTGCAGAGCATGAACATCGCCCTCGGGCTCCCCGAGCAGCTCGGGCTTTCCACGATCGGAGTCGCACCGTGAGCGTCACGGCAGCACAGGGATTCACGGCGGCGGGCATCGCCGCCGGAATCAAGGCAAACGGCAACCCCGACCTGGCCCTCGTGGTCAACAACGGGCCGCGTCTGGCCGCCGCGGGCGTCTTCACCTCCAACCGCGTCAAGGCCGCGCCCGTGCACTGGTCCGAGCAGGTCCTGCGGGGCGGCACGGTCAGCGCGGTCGTCCTGAACTCCGGCGGCGCCAACGCCTGCACCGGCCCCAAGGGCTTCCAGGACACCCACGCCACCGCCGAGAGGGTGGCGGGCGTCCTGAACCAGCGCGGTCTCGGTGAGGAGTACAGCGCCGGGGAGATCGCGGTCGCGTCCACCGGCCTGATCGGCGTCCTGCTTCCCATGGGCAAGCTGCTGCCGGGCATCGAGACCGCCGTGGCCGCCCTGTCCGCGGACGGCGGCGAGGCCGCCGCCGTCGCGATCAAGACCACCGACACCGTGCACAAGACGGCCGCCGTCACCCGCGGCGGCTGGACCGTCGGCGGCATGGCCAAGGGCGCCGGCATGCTCGCCCCGGGGCTGGCCACCATGCTCGTCGTCCTCACCACCGACGCCGACCTGGACAGCGCCACCCTCGACCGGGCGCTGCGCTCGGCCACCCGCACCACCTTCGACCGGGTCGACTCCGACGGCTGCATGTCGACCAACGACACGGTGCTGCTGCTGGCCTCCGGGGCGTCCGGCGAGGTGCCGGCGTACGAGGAGTTCGCGGAGGCCGTACGGACCGTCTGCGACGACCTCGCCCGCCAGCTGATCGGCGATGCGGAGGGCGCCAGCAAGGACATCCGCATCGAGGTCATCGGCGCGGCGAGCGAGGACGACGCGGTCGAGGTCGGCCGGTCCATCGCCCGCAACAACCTGCTCAAGTGCGCCATCCACGGCGAGGACCCGAACTGGGGCCGGGTGCTGTCCGCCATCGGCACCACCAAGGCCGCCTTCGACCCGGACCGGCTCAATGTCGCCATCAACGGCGTCTGGGTGTGCAGGAACGGCTCGGTCGGCGAGGACCGCGACCTGGTCTCGATGAAGGACCGCGAGGTCCACATCACCGCCGACCTGGCCACCGGCGGCGAGTCCGCCGTCATCTGGGCCAACGACCTGACCGCCGAGTACGTCCACGAGAACAGCGCGTACTCCTCATGAGCGCCGACAAGGCCGGACAGCCCGGCACCACCGGCGGCACCGCCCGCAAGCACACCGCCCTGCCCAAGGCGCAGATCCTCATCGAGGCCCTGCCCTGGCTCACCCGCCACAACGGCAAGGTCGTCGTCATCAAGTTCGGCGGCAACGCCATGATCGACGAGGACCTCAAGGCCGCTTTCGCGCAGGACGTCGTCTTCCTGCGCCAGGCGGGTCTCAAGCCGGTCGTGGTGCACGGCGGCGGCCCCCAGATCAACGCGCAGCTCGACAAGCAGGGCCTGGTCAGCGAGTTCAAGGCGGGCCTTCGCGTCACGACTCCGCAGGCCATGGACGTCGTACGGATGGTCCTGGCGGGCCAGGTCCAGCGCGAACTCGTCGGGCTGCTCAACCAGCACGGGCCGCTCGCCGTCGGCATGACGGGCGAGGACGCCCACACCATCACCGCGACCAAGCACACCCCCGAGATCGACGGCGAGCTCGTCGACATCGGGCGGGTCGGCGAGATCACCGCCATCGACACGGGCGCGATCGAGGCGCTGCTGGCGGACGGCCGGATCCCGGTCATCTCCTCCATCGCGCGCAGCGCCGACGACCACTCCGTGTACAACGTGAACGCCGACACGGCGGCCGCGGCGCTCGCCGCCGCGCTCGGCGCCGAGACGCTGATGGTCCTCACCGACGTCGAGGGCCTGTACGCGGACTGGCCCAACAGCGACGAGGTCATCAGCCGGCTCACCGTCAGCGAGCTGGAGAAGCTGCTGCCCGACCTGTCCAGTGGCATGGTGCCCAAGATGGAGGGCTGCCTGCACGCGGTGCGCGGCGGCGTCAGCACTGCCCGCGTGATCGACGGGCGCGTCCAGCACTCGATCTTGCTGGAGATCTTCACCGACGAGGGAATCGGCACGATGGTCGTGCCCGACGGGCAGCAAGGGGGAGCGGCATGACGACGGGCAGCGGCAATCAGGAGTACGGCGCCCGCTGGCAGGCGGCGCTGACCAACAACTACGGGACCCCCGCGCTGGCCCTCGTACGCGGCGAAGGCGCCCGGGTATGGGACGCGGACGGCAAGCAGTACACCGACTTCGTCGGCGGCATCGCGGTCAACGCCCTCGGTCACGCCCACCCGGCGATCGTCGCGGCCGTGACCGGACAGATCTCGACCCTCGGCCACGTCTCGAACCTCTACGCCTCCGAGCCCGTCCTCGCGCTCGGCGAGCGGCTGCTCCAGCTCTTCGGCCGTCCCGGCAAGGTTTTCTTCTGCAACTCCGGCGCCGAGGCCGTCGAAGGAGCCTTCAAGATCGGCCGGCTGACCGGGCGGACCCACATGGTCGCCACCGAGGGCGGCTTCCACGGCCGGACCATGGGCGCCCTCGCCCTCACCGGCCAGCCGAAGAAGCAGGGCCCCTTCCGGCCGCTGCCGGGTGAGGTCACCCACGTCCCGTTCGGCGACATCGAGGCCCTGCGGGCCGCCGTCACCACGGAGACCGCGCTCCTCGTCGTCGAGCCGATCCAGGGCGAGAACGGCGTCGTCGTACCGCCCGCCGGGTACCTGAAGGCCGCCCGCGAGATCACCCGGGCCACCGGCACCCTGCTCGTCCTCGACGAGGTGCAGACCGGCATCGGTCGGTGCGGCCAGTGGTTCGAGCACCAGGCCCACCAGGGCGTGGAGCCCGATCTCGTCACGCTCGCGAAGGGTCTGGGCGGCGGCCTGCCGATCGGCGCCGTGGTCGCCTTCGGTGCCGCGGCCGACCTGCTCCAGCCGGGCCAGCACGGCACGACCTTCGGCGGGAACCCGATCGCCTGCGCCGCCGGCCTCGCCGTCATCGACACGATCGCCGCCGAAGGACTGCTCGACCAGGTCAAGGCGCGCGGCGAGCGGCTGCGCTCCGGAATCGAAGCTTCCGGGCATGCGCTCGTCTCCCATGTCCGTGGGGCGGGTCTTCTGCTGGGTATCGTGCTGACCGAGCCGCTCGCACCCCAGGTGCAGCAGGCGGCTCAGGAAGCCGGCTTCCTGGTCAACGCGCCCGCCCCCGACGTCGTACGGCTCATGCCTCCGTACGTCCTCTCCGAGGCCGAGGCGGACGCGTTCCTCCGGGCCCTGCCCGGCATCCTCGACGCAGCCAACGGGGACGGATCCGGAGAATGAGACGACGATGAGCCAGGCGCAGGACAACGAGCACGGCGGCCAGGCCGTCCCCCAGACCCGCACCGCCCGCCACCGCCGGATCGTGGACATCCTCAACCGGCAGCCGGTCCGCTCCCAGAGCCAGCTGGCCAAGCTGCTCGCCGACGACGGGCTGAGCGTCACCCAGGCGACGCTCAGCCGGGACCTCGACGAGCTGGGCGCGGTGAAGATCCGCAACACCGGCGGCGAGCTGATCTACGCGGTGCCCAGCGAGGGCGGCTTCCGCACCCCGCAGGCCCCGCTCGGCGAGTCCGCGAAGGAGGAGCGCATGCGGCGCCTCTCCGGGGAACTGCTGATCTCGGCGGAGGCCTCCGCGAACCTCGTGGTCCTGCGCACCCCGCCGGGTGCGGCGCAGTTCCTCGCCTCGGCGATCGACCAGGCCGAGCTCCAGGAGATCCTCGGCACGATCGCCGGCGACGACACGCTGATGCTGATCAGCCGCGACCCGGCGGGCGGCCAGGCCCTGGCCGACCACCTCCTGCGCCTGGCGCAGAAGGAGAGCTGACCACCGCTCAGCAGGGCGCCGTCCCAAAGGCGCTCGGACAGGACCTAGTAGCGCGTGACGGCCAGGGGCCCGGACGCCGTGCCGACCGCGATGTGCGGGCGGCGCCGGGGTTCGGCCCAGCGCAGGATCGCCCGCATCGCCCGCTCCGGTACGGACACGCAGCCGGCCGTCGCGCCCCTGCCGTTGACGTGCAGGAAGATCCCCGCGCCCCGGCCGCGCTCGGGCCGCGCGTAGTTGAAGCCGATGACCAGTGCGTGCGCGTACTGGGACTCGTACGTCACCAGGTGCTCGGCCTCGCCCGGCGCGCAGTCCGCGGGCAGCGGCTCCACCCAGCGGTTGTAGCTGCCGGAGGCGTTGTCCTGGCACCACCACGAGCCGTCGGTCACCCGGCGGTAGCGGTACCCCGTCCCGGCCGGCGCCCGCCGGATCCCGAAGGCGTACGGGAGGTCGTACAGGCCCGTCGGGGTCGTACTGGTGCCCTGCGTACGGGTCGCGCCCTCCGTCAGGCCGTTCGCCCCGAAGCGGGCGGGCGCGCTCCCCGCCTCGAACCAGCGCCCCGCCCGCCGGTCCCACCAGGTCACCCGCCCGGTCGTGGACCCGGGCGCCGGCGCGACGGCGGTGATCAACTGGCTGCCGCCGCCAGTGTCGGCGAGACGGGCGGGCAGCGGGGGACGGCTCGGGAGGCCCTGGGGCAGCAGGGTGGTGACGATCAGCGAGCCGGTGACGAGAGCGATGCGCAGCACATGTCAGACGGTACGGGGCAAAAGGGGCAAGGGCGGCGCAGGCGGGCCGTCGGGACAGGTTCCAAGACCCCGCCGGGCGAGCGTCGAGAGGCTTGATTGACGAAACATACGGAGTAGTGCATAGTTATGCCTATCGCTGAATGCACCGTAAGGAGAAACCCGTGACCGAGCGCGTCGTACTCGCCTACTCGGGCGGCTTGGACACCTCCGTCGCCATCGGCTGGATCGCCGAGGAGACGGGCGCCGAGGTCATCGCCGTCGCTGTGGACGTCGGCCAGGGCGGCGAGGACCTGGACGTCATCCGCAAGCGCGCCCTCGCCTGCGGTGCGGTCGAGGCCGAGGTCGCGGACGCCAAGGACGAGTTCGCCAACGAGTACTGCCTCCCGGCGATCAAGGCCAACGCCCTCTACATGGACCGCTACCCGCTGGTCTCGGCCCTTTCCCGGCCGGCCATCGTCAAGCACCTGGTCGCCGCGGCCCACAAGCACGGCGCCTCGATCGTGGCCCACGGTTGCACCGGCAAGGGCAACGACCAGGTCCGCTTCGAGGCGGGCATCGCCGCCCTCGGCCCCGACCTGAAGTGCATCGCCCCGGTCCGTGACTACGCGATGACCCGCGACAAGGCGATCGCCTTCTGCGAGGAGAAGAACCTCCCGATCGCGACCACCAAGAAGTCGCCGTACTCCATCGACCAGAACGTCTTCGGACGCGCCGTCGAGACGGGGTTCCTGGAGGACATCTGGAACGCGCCGATCGAGGACATCTACGAGTACACCTCGAACCCGGCCACCCCGGTTGAGGCCGACGAGGTCGTCATCTCCTTCAAGGAGGGCGTCCCGGTCGCCATCGACGGCCGGCCCGTCACGGTTCTCCAGGCCATCCAGCAGCTGAACGAGCGCGCCGGCGCCCAGGGCATCGGCCGGATCGACATGGTCGAGGACCGCCTCGTCGGCATCAAGTCCCGTGAGGTGTACGAGGCTCCGGGCGCGATCGCGCTGATCACCGCGCACCAGGAGCTGGAGAACGTCACCGTCGAGCGCGAGCTGGCCCGCTACAAGCGGCAGGTCGAGCAGCGCTGGGGCGAGATGGTCTACGACGGCCTGTGGTTCTCCCCGCTCAAGCGCGCCCTGGACGGCTTCATCAACGAGGCCAACCAGCACGTGACCGGTGACATCCGGATGACGCTGCACGGCGGCCGCGCCGTCGTCACCGGCCGGAAGTCGGACGAGTCGCTGTACGACTTCAACCTGGCGACCTACGACTCGGGCGACACCTTCGACCAGTCCAAGGCCCAGGGCTTCATCGAGATCTTCGGCCTGTCCTCGAAGATCGCCGCCCGTCGCGACCTGGTCTGATCCCCACCCGTCGTACAGACGGCCTCCCCGTTACCTCCGCGCCGGGGAGGCTGTTGCACATCCGAAGCCATGCAGTCCTGAGGAGCAGTAGCTGTGAGCAGCAACAAGAGTGACGTCCGGCTCTGGGGCGGCCGGTTCGCCGACGGTCCCGCCGAGGCCCTCGCGAAGCTGTCCGCGTCGGTCCACTTCGACTGGCGCCTGGCACCGTACGACATCGCCGGGTCCCGCGCCCACGCCCGCGCGCTCCACAAGGCGGGGCTGCTCACGGCCGACGAACTCGACCGCATGATCGCCGGCCTCGACCAGCTCGAAGCCGATGTGGCCGACGGCTCCTTCACCGGCAGCATCGCCGACGAGGACGTGCACACGGCGCTGGAGCGCGGGCTGCTGGAGCGGCTCGGCGCCGATCTCGGCGGCAAGCTGCGGGCCGGCCGGTCCCGCAACGACCAGGTGGCCACCCTCTTCCGGATGTACCTGCGCGACCACGCCCGGATCATCGGCGCTCTGATCGCCGATCTCCAGGACGCGCTCGTCGGCCTCGCCGAGACGCACGCGGACGTGGCCATGCCGGGCCGCACGCACCTCCAGCACGCGCAGCCGGTGCTCTTCGCCCACCACGTACTGGCCCACGTGCAGTCCCTGTCGCGGGACGCGGAGCGGCTGCGGCAGTGGGACACCCGGACCGCGGTCTCCCCGTACGGCTCGGGCGCGCTGGCCGGTTCCTCGCTGGGCCTGGACCCCGAGGCGGTCGCCGCCGACCTGGGCTTCGAACGGGGCTCGGTCGGCAACTCGATCGACGGGACGGCCTCGCGTGACTTCGTCGCCGAGTTCGCCTTCATCACCGCGATGATCGGGATCAACCTGTCCCGGATCGCGGAGGAGATCATCATCTGGAACACGAAGGAGTTCTCCTTCGTGACCCTGCACGACGCCTTCTCCACCGGCTCGTCGATCATGCCGCAGAAGAAGAACCCGGACATCGCGGAGCTGGCGCGCGGCAAGTCGGGCCGCCTCATCGGCAACCTCACGGGCCTGCTCGCGACTCTCAAGGCGCTGCCGCTGGCCTACAACCGGGACCTCCAGGAGGACAAGGAGCCGGTCTTCGACTCCTGCGACACCCTTGAGGTCCTGCTGCCGGCCTTCACCGGCATGATGGCGACCCTCACCGTCAACCGGGAGCGGATGGAGGAGCTGGCTCCGGCCGGCTTCTCGCTCGCCACCGACATCGCGGAGTGGCTGGTCAAGCAGGGCGTGCCGTTCCGGGTGGCGCACGAGGTCGCCGGCGAGTGCGTCAAGGTCTGCGAGGGCGAGGGCATCGAGCTCGACGAGCTGACGGACGCCCAGTTCGCGAAGATCTCGGAGCACCTGACCCCCGAGGTCCGCACCGTGCTCAACGTCAAGGGCGCCCTGGCCTCGCGGAGCGGCCGCGGCGGCACTGCCCCGTCGGCGGTCGCCGTCCAGCTCACCGAACTCAAGGCCGACCTGGTCATCCAGCACGCCTGGGCGGCCCACAAGCAGTAGCAGGCGGTGTCCCGAAGGGGCGGCCGGAGCACCCGTTCCGCGCCGCCCCTTCGGCGTCCCCCCCCCCGGCGCGTACGCCGCCCCACGCCGCCCAGTCCGCCGGCGCGCGCAGCTGCGCGCCGTGGCCGTGGTTCGGCCAGGGCGGGATTCCGTTCCGGTGGCCCGCAGGCAGCTCATTTATCTCTTGAGACGGCAGTGTTTCATTCGGGGTATGGTTGTCTCATGGCTATGGACCGTGACCAGGTGCTCCGCGACGCGGCCGCGCTGCTCTCCCGTAAGTCGACCGCCACGATGGACGAGGTCGCCCGCGCCGCCGGGATCGGGCGGGCGACCCTGCACCGGCACTTCGCCGGGCGTGACGCGCTCGTACGGGCCCTCGAAGAGCTGGGGATCCGGGAGTTCGAGGTGGCCTTCGACAACGCCCGCCTGGACGAGGGCACGGCGGTCGACGCGCTCAGGCGCCTCGTCGCCGAGGCCGAGCCCGACGGGCCGCTGCTCGCCTTCCTCGTCACCGAAAACCAGCTCTTCGAGGGCGACCAGGTCAACGAGGGATGGGCCCGGCTCGACGCCCGCGTCAGCGCCCTCTTCCGGCGCGGCCAGGAAGAGGGCGACATCCGGATCGACCTGAGCCCCGCCTGGCTCACCGAGGCCCTCTACGGCCTCATCGGCACCTGCGCCTGGGCCGTCATGGACGGCCGGGTCGCCGCCAAGGACTTTCAGTACATGATCACCGAGCTGTTGCTCGGTGGCGCAAGACGGAGTGTGAAGTGATGAGCGGTACCGAACAGCTGAGCCGGCAGAAGGGGACGGAGGGCAGGAGCCCCGGGCGCTGGCTCGCGCTCTCCGTGCTCGTCCTGGCCGTCCTGCTGGTCGCGGTGGACGCCACGGTACTCGGCCTGGCCACGCCCTCCCTCAGCGAGGACCTCAAGCCGTCCGGCACCCAGCTGCTGTGGATCGGCGACATCTACTCCTTCGTCATCGCCGGCCTGCTCGTCTCCATGGGCTCCCTCGGCGACCGCGTCGGCCGCAAGAAGCTGCTCCTGGTCGGCGCCACCGCCTTCGGCGCCGTCTCGGTCCTGAACGCCTACGCGACCAGCCCCGAGATGATGATCGTCGCCCGGGCCCTGCTCGGCGTGGCCGGCGCGACCCTGATGCCGTCCACCCTCGCGCTGATCCGGAACATCTTCCACGACCCGAGGGAGCGCAGCCTCGCCATCGGCATCTGGGGCGCCACCGCCTCCGCCGGCGCGGCCGTCGGCCCGGTCGTCGGCGGAGCCCTGCTCCAGCACTTCTACTGGGGCTCGGTCTTCCTCATCAACCTCCCCGTGATGGCCGTCCTGGTCGTCGTCGGCATCAAGCTGCTGCCGGAGTCCAAGAACCCGGTCGCCGGCCCCTGGGACCTGCTCAGCGTCGGCCTCTCCCTCGTGGGCGTCATCGGCGTCGTCTACGCCGTCAAGGAACTCGCCACCCACGGCCTGTCCTGGGAGGCGTGCGCCGCCGCGGTCCTGGGCGCGGGCGCGCTGTACACCTTCGTACGCCGCCAGTTCACGCTGCCCGCCCCGCTGCTCGACATGCGGCTCTTCAAGCACCGCGGCTTCTCCGGCGCGGTCCTCGCCGACCTGCTCACGGTCTTCGGCCTCTCCGGCCTGGTCTTCTTCCTCTCCCAGTTCCTCCAGCTCGTCCAGGGCCGCCAGCCGCTGGAGGCCGGCCTGGCCGAACTCCCCGCCGCCGTGGGCGCGGTGGTCACCGGTCTGGTCGCGGGCAAGTACGCCCGCAGGTACTCGGTACGGTCCCTCGTCGCCGGCGGCCTCGCCGCCATCGGCCTGGCCCTGGCCGCCCTCACCGTGATCCACAAGGAGAGCGGCTACCCGCTGCTCGGCGCCGCGCTGCTCGTCGTCGGCCTCGGCGCCGGTTTCTCCTTCACCGTCACCGCCGACGTCATCCTCTCCAGCGTGCCCAAGGAGCAGGCCGGTTCGGCATCCGCCGTCTCCGAGACGGCCTACGAACTGGGCGCCGCCCTCGGCATCGCCCTGCTCGGCTCCATCGTCACCGGCGTCTACCAGGGTTTCACCGCCCCGGCCACGGTGCCCGCACCCGTCGCCGAAGCCGCGCACGATTCCCTCGGTGGGGCCGTCGAGGCGGCCAAGGCGCTGGATCCGCACACCGCCGCGCAGATGGTGGGCGCCGCCCAGGAGGCCTTCGTGGACGGGCTGCGGCTGGCCTCGGGGGTCGGCGCGGCCGTGCTGCTGGCCACCGCCGTGGCCGCCTGGTTCCTGCTGAAGGGGCAGCGGCTCCAGGACGGGATCGAGCACTGATGCCCTGACAAAGGGCGGTGTCCACACGGAGTTGACAGTTCGATCAAGTGCGGGACACCATCCCGGCGATGGAGTTCACCGATCTGACCCCGGCGGAACGCCGTGTATGGGACGCCTTCCCGCACGGCCACGGTGTCGACTTCCGGGAGAGCCGTGACGAGGACCCGGCGGACGGAGCCTCCTGGGGGCCCGAGCGAACCATCCGCGCCGACGTGCTCCGCGCCCTGCTCGTCAACAGCCCCTCCGTGCCCGGCCAGGTCGCCGGTCTCAAGATCAAGGGCGCGAAGATCATCGGTCGGCTCGACCTCAAGTACGCCGCCATCGAAGCCCCGATGCGGATGCGGGCCTGCTGGTTCGAACACAAGCCGGGCTTGTACGGCGCCCGGTTGCGCGCCCTCGTCCTCACCGAGTCCTTCCTGCCGGGCCTGACCGCCGCCACCTTGCGCGTCGAGGTGGTGCTCCGGATGTCGTGCTGCCGTGTCACGGGCCCGATCCGTCTCGCCGGGGCCCAGATATCCGGCGGCCTCTTCCTTCAGGGCGCGGTCCTCGGGACCCCGGACCGCGCCGCCGACGCAACGCACGAGCCGCCGCTCCAGCTGAATCACGCCACCATCGGCACCGACGTCATCGCCTTCGGACTCACCGTCCACGGCCAGACGCGCCTCAACGGAGCGACCGTGGGCGGTCAGATCAACCTCGACGACGCCCGCCTCCTCGCCCCCGAGGGCACGGCCCTGCACGCCGAGACCGTCAGCGTCGGCACCGACCTGCGGGCCATGCGGATGGAGGCCCGGGGCCGGATCAACCTCACCGGCTCCCGCATCCCGGGCCAGCTCAACTTCGCCTACGCCCAGCTCGTCAACCCCGGCGGAGTCGCCCTGCGCGCCTCCAGCTCGGTGATCGGCGAGGTGTGGCTGCGCTCCTGCGAGCGGCTCCGAGGCGCGGTGAACCTGCGGCGCTCGCAGTTCGACCTGCTGCACATGCCGCCCGAGACCTGGCCGGACCGCATCCGCATCGACGGGCTGACCTACCGCACCCTCGCCCCGCACCTGCCCGCCGAGGAGCGGCTGCCCGTGCTGGAGCGGGAGGAGTCCGGCTACCTGCCGTACGCCTACGAGCAGCTCGCCGCGGCCTACCGTACGGCGGGCGACGAGGCGGCAGCCCGGACCGTACAGCTCGCCAAGCTGCGCCGGCACCGGCGCACCCTGCCCCGGCACACGCGCCTGTGGGGGCTGCTCCAGGACACCACCGTGGGGTACGGGTTCCGGCCGCTGCGCGCGGCGGGCTGGCTGGCCGCGCTGCTGCTGACCGGGACCATCGCCTTCCGCATCCATCCGCCGCGCCCCCTGAAGGCGGGGGAGGCGCCGGACTTCAACCCGCTGTTCTACACGCTCGACCTGATGCTGCCGATCATCGGCTTCGGCCAGGAGCAGGCCTACGCGCCCAGCGGCTGGCACCAGTGGCTGTCGTACCTGCTGATCGTGACCGGCTGGGTCCTGGCCACCACGACGGCGGCGGGCGTCAGCCGGTCACTCCAGCGTCAGTGACCAGAGGCGGTGATCAGAGGCGCTGATCACACGGAGGTGATCAGACCGCGGTGATCAGGCCGCTTCCTTGGCCTTGGTGGCGTACATGTCGACGTACTCCTGGCCCGACAGCCGCATGACCTCGGCCATCACCGAGTCGGTGACGGCGCGCAGCACGTAGCGGTCGCGGTCCATGCCCTCGTAGCGGGAGAACTCCATCGGCTCGCCGAAGCGGACGGTGACCCGGCCGGGGCGCGGCATTCCGGCGCCGCCGGGCTGGAGCTTGTCGGTGCCGATCACCGCGAACGGCACCACGGGGGCGCCGGTCATGAGGGTCAGGCGGGCGATGCCGGTGCGGCCGCGGTAGAGCCGGCCGTCGGGAGAGCGGGTGCCCTCGGGGTAGATGCCGAAGATCTTGCCCTCTTCGAGGATCCTGCGGCCGGTCATCAGGGCCGCGACCCCGCCGTTGGCGCCGTCCCGGTCGACGGGGATCATCCCGGAGCCGGTGAAGAACCAGGCCATGAGGCGGCCCTTGAACCCCTTGCCCGTCACGTACTCGTCCTTGCCGATGAAGTGGACCGTGCGGTCGCACACCAGCGGCAGGATCATGGAGTCGATGAAGGTGAGGTGATTGCCCGCCAAAATCACAGGTCCGGAACCCGGGATGTTCTCGATGCCCTCCACGCGGGTGCGGAACATCAGGCGCATGACGGGTCCGACAGTGGCTTTGATGAGCGCAGTACGGAACAACGGGGGCCCTCCGGCATCGAAAAGCGGTTCGCACCCACCACACGGCGGTAGTGCAGGTGAGGACGATACTCGCGGGTCAGGTCTGATCGCACATCGGGTTCACACATCGGATACACAGCGTTGACGCGCGTTCGCGCCATGTTCCGCCCGTCCCCTCCTCCCGGACACCGGCTCCTGCCTACGATCGCCAGGCCGATCGCGGGCCGCGAGACGCCGGGACACCGGAGATCCCGGGCGCTCGGACCCGTTCGGAATCCGGATCCGTTCAGGAAGACCGGACCCGTTCGGAAAGACCAGACCCCTTCAGAATGAGGAGTGGCATTGATGACGCAGGGTGGGGCAGCGCGGCGCACGGTACTGGGAGCAGCCGTCCTCGCGGCGGGCGGAGCCGTGGCGGGACTCTCGGCGGGACCCGCTGCCGCCTCGGCCCCCGGCCCGGGGCACGGCGACGGCGGCGGCTACCGGGACCTTCCCGTCCCCACGGTGGTGGGCCACCGCGGCGCCAGTGGTTACCGGCCGGAGCACACCCTCGGCTCCTACCAACTCGCCCTGGACCTGGGCGCCGACGTCATCGAGCAGGACCTGGTACCCACCAAGGACGGCCACCTGGTCTGCCGTCACGAGAACGAGATCGGCGGCACCACCGATGTCGCCGCCCACCCCCGATTCGCCGCCCGGCGCACCACCAAGTCGATCGACGGGGTCTCGGTCACGGGCTGGTTCACCGAGGACTTCACCCTCGCCGAGCTGAAGACCCTGCGCGCGAAGGAACGTATCCCCGCCGTTCGCCAGCGGAACACGCTCTACGACGGCCGGTGGGCGGTGCCGACCTTCGAGGAGGTGCTGCGCTGGGCCGATCGCGAGGGCAAGCGGCGCGGCAAGCGGGTCTGGCTGCACGTCGAGACCAAGCACCCCAGCTATTTCCGTGCCCTCGGCCTCGGCCTGGAGGAGCCCCTCGCCAAGCTGCTGCGCCGCCACGGGCGCGACGGGCGCGACGCGGCCCTCTTCCTCCAGTCCTTCGAGCCCTCCAGCATGCAGCGGCTCGCCCGGCTGGTCTCCGCGCCGAGGGTGGTCCTGCTCTCCGACGCGGGAACCCGCCCCTGGGACTTCGAGCTGGCCAAGGACCCGCGCACGGTCGCGGACCTGGTCAAGCCGGAGGGCCTGAAGTGGATCGCGGGCTTCGCCCAGGGCATCGGCCCGACCCTCGACCTGGTCATCCCGCGCGACGCGGCGGGCCGGCTCGGCGCCCCGACCACCCTGGTGAAGGACGCCCACGCGCGCGGGCTGGTGCTGCACCCCTACACCGCGCGCAACGAGAACAGCTTCCTGCCGGCCGAGTACCGCAAGGGCACGGATCCGGCCGCGTACGGCGATGCGTTCGGCGCCTTGCGGACCTACTTCGAACAGGGCATCGACGGCATCTTCACCGACAACCCGGACACCGCCCTGCTGGCGGCGGAGGCCTTCCGCCCCGGCCGGCGCCCCGTCAACCGCTGACCGTAGCTTCCCGTACGAGTGGGCCGTGCCCGGTGGGGAAACCGCGGGGCACGGCCTTCGCGTCCCGCCCGGCATGGACCTGTTGAAGGACCCCGAGCTCCTGAACCGACTGGGCCCGCTGCTCTCCGCCGAGGCCGCCGCCGAGGCGCCGGGCGCCGGAGTGGACGCGGCCGACCTGGAACAAGCCGTCTGGGTCAGGCTGCTGGAACGCGACCGGCGCGCCCCCGATTCGCCCGATTCCCCCCGCCCCGCCGACCCGGCGGAACCCGCCCGCTGGCTGCGCCGGGCGGTACGCGCCGAGGCCCGCCTCGCCCGGCGCCGCGCCCGCCGCGAGGTCGCCTACGACACCGGGGCGCCGACGGAGGCGGGCAGCGAGCCGGAGGACGTCCTGCTGCACGGCGAGCAGAACCGGGTCCTGCGCTCGGCGGTCGCCCGATTGCCCGGACGCTGTCCCGAGCTCATGAAGGCACTTCTTTCGCCAAGAGACCTCACCTACCGTGAAATCGCAGGAGAGTTGGGTATCTCACAAGGAAGTTTGGGGCCCGTCCGTTCCCGTTGCCTGGGATGTCTGCGCAGAATGCTGGCTGCAGAGGTTGCGGCTCCTGGCCCGTGGGGAAAGGAGCGGTAGACCAACGGGCTACCAGGTGAGCGGGAGGCATGCGCACATGGGCATGAGCGTGACCATTTCGGCGGCGGCCGCCGAGGACGCTGAGCAGATCTTCAAACTGCAGTACCTGGCCTTCCAGCGCGAGGCCGAGCTGTACGGCAACTACCTCATCCAGCCGCTCACCCAGTCCCTGGACTCCCTGAAGGCGGAGCTCGCGGCGGACACCGTGCTCGTGGCCCGGCTCGGCGACGAGATCGTCGGCACCGTGCGCGGCAGCGTGGACGAGGACGGCACCGGCAAGATCGCCAAGCTCTGTGTCCACCCGCGCATGCAGGGCCACGGCCTCGGCGCCCGGCTGCTGCGCGCCGTCGAGGAGGCCCTCGCCGGCGACGGCGGCACCACCCGGTTCCGGCTCCACACCGGGCACAAGAGCGAGTCGAACCTGCGGCTCTACCGCAAGGCGGGCTACACCCAGGTCGGCGGCCGCACCGCTTGCGACGGCGTGCGGCTGGTGATCCTGGAGAAGGAAGCCAAGGACCCCACCCCGACGGAGTTCGCGGTCAGCGCGTAGTCCGGGCCCCGGCCGCGCCGTTCAGCGCTTCGTACGCAGCCAGAGCATCCCGGTGACCGGCAGGATCACCGGGATGAACAGGTAGCCCATCCCGAACTGCGACCACACGGTCGCGTCGGGGAACGCCTCGGGGCGCACCACGGTCCAGGCGCCCACGACCAGTACGCCGGCCAGCTCGGCGGCGCAGCACACCAGCGCCGCCTTGCGGGCCGTCTCCCCGCCGCGCACCAGCGAGTACGTGATGAAGGCGTAGGCCAGCGCCGCGGCCGCCGACAGCGAGTACGCCAGCGGCGCCCGGTCGTACTCGGTGGAGATCTGGTAGGCCGACCGCGAGACGGCTCCGACCACCATCACCCCGTACAGCCATACCAGCAGCAGCCCGGGTCCGGACACGAGCCGCTTGCGCCCGGCGGGGGTGGCGGTGGTCGTGTCAGGCACCGGGGGTTCCCCAGATGTCGTAGAGCCGTACTTCGAGGACGGCGAGGACGACCGCGCTCGCGGAGACCGTCACCGAACCCCACTTGGTGCGCTCGGTCAGCGAGAGCAGCCCGGCGGCCGGGACCGCGGCGAAGGCGCCCAGCAGGTACGCGACGAAGATCACCGCGCCCTCGTCGGGCTTCTCACCCCCGGCCAGCTTGACCAGTCCGGTCACCAGCTGGGCCAGGACCAGCGCGGTCACCACGGCCATGCCGATGAAGTGCCAGTCCTTGGTCGACTGGTCCCGCCAGGCGGCGAATCCGCACCAGGCGGCGAGGGCGAGTGCGGCCACGCCGATGGCGACCGTCAGGGCGTCGAGCATGCAGCGAGGGTATTACGGGCCGAAAGACCCGATGCGCGCACCCCGCCCGCCCGCCCGGGGTCACGCGGACTCCGGCCCGTGGTCTTGACCACAACGCGGCCCCCGCCGAACCGGCCGACGAGGTGGCCGCAAGGGACGTGCCGACCGGATCCGCGCAGGTCAGCCACGCCCGCGCGGCGGCCGGGAAGGACGGCCGGGACCGACCGGCGCCGTCCGCTTCGTGACCAACACCCGTCCGCTATCCGGACAGCTTTGATCGGTGAGGGGATGGGTCTGCTTTACTTGGGGCCATGACCACGACGAGCAGCCGCACCCTTGCGACCGAGGCGACGATGACGCCCGGTGCTCGTTGTATGTGTCGAATGTGCGCCTTCTGAGGGCCCCTTCCTGAGCCTCGCGCCCCGAAGCGAGACCGGCCGAGCCCGTCCGCCACCAGCTGTTGAACAGCGCGGATCGCTCCCTGCCCCACGCACGCGTCAGCGCCATCGGTTTGTGATGGTTCGACCCGTATCGCGTCCCCAGATGTTTGCCCCGTGCCCGGCACCTGCTTCGCCGTGCACTCGACAGCGACGGAAATCCTGTGATCACCACAACAGGCCTCACGAAGGTCTACCAGTCCCGTGGCCGTGAGGTCACCGCCCTGGACGGCGTCGACCTGCACGTCCGCGAGGGCGAGGTCTACGGAGTCATCGGCCAGAGCGGCGCCGGCAAGTCCTCCCTGATCCGCTGCGTGAACCTGCTGGAGCGCCCCACCGCCGGCACCGTGAGCGTCGACGGCACCGACCTCACCGCGCTCGCCGGCCGCGGACGCCGCGCCGGCAAGGAACTCCGCGAGGCCCGCAGCCGCATCGGCATGGTCTTCCAGCACTTCAACCTGCTGTCCTCGCGCACCGTCCAGGGCAACATCGAACTGCCCCTGGAGATCCTCGGTGTCCGTGGCCGCGAGCGCTCCCGCAAGGCCCTGGAACTGCTCGACCTCGTCGGCCTCGCCGACAAGGCCAAGGCCTACCCCACCCAGCTCTCCGGCGGCCAGAAGCAGCGCGTCGGCATCGCCCGCGCCCTGGCCGGCGACCCCAAGGTCCTGCTGTCCGACGAGGCCACCAGCGCCCTGGACCCCGAGACCACCCGCTCCATCCTCCAGCTGCTGCGCGACCTCAACCAGCAGCTGGGCCTGACCGTGCTGCTCATCACGCACGAGATGGACGTGGTCAAGTCGGTCTGCGACTCGGCCGCCCTCATGAAGAACGGCCGGATCATCGAGTCCGGCACCGTCGCCGAACTGCTCGCCACCCCCGGCTCCGAGCTCGCCGGTGAACTCTTCCCCGTCACCGGCGCCGCCTCCGGCCCCGACCGGACGGTCGTCGACGTCACCTTCCACGGCGACGCCGCCGCCCAGCCGGTCATCTCGCAGCTCTCCCGGACGTACAACATCGACATCTCGATCCTCGGCGCCGCGATGGACACCGTCGCCGGCCGGCAGATCGGCCGGATGCGCATCGAACTGCCGGGCCGCTACGAGGACAACGTCGTGCCCGTGGGCTTCCTGCGCGAGCAGGGCCTCCAGGTCGACGTCGTCGACGCCGACGCCGACATCGACCCCCGCCTCGACGGGGACGCCGACGCGGAACTCGCCGCACTGGTCAAGGATGGTGCCAAGTGACCTGGTCCGAGATGCAGCCCCTGCTCGCCCAGGGCACGTACGACACCCTCTACATGGTGCTGTGGTCGACCCTGGTGACCGTCCTCGGCGGACTGCCCATCGGCATCCTGCTGGTCCTCACCGACAAGGGCGGCCTCCTGCAGAACCGGCCGCTCAACAAGATCCTCGGCGTGATCGTGAACATAGGCCGCTCGCTGCCGTTCATCATCCTGCTGATCTTCCTGATCCCGGTCACCACCGCGGTCGTCGGCACCTTCATCGGCCCCACCGCCATGATCGTCCCGCTTGCCATCGGCGCCGTCCCCTTCTTCGCCCGGCTCGTCGAAACCGCCGTCCGCGAGGTGGACCACGGCCTGATCGAGGCCGTCGAGTCCATGGGCGGAGGCATCCCCACCCTGGTCGGCAAGGTGCTCCTCCCGCAGGCGCTGCCGTCCCTCGTCGCCGGCGTGACCACCACCGTCATCACCCTGGTCGGCTACTCCGCCATGGCGGGCGCCGTCGGCGGCGAAGGCCTCGGCTCCAAGGCCATCACCTACGGCTTCCAGCGCTTCGAGACCGGCTTCATGGTCGCCACCGTCGTGGTCCTGATCGCCATCGTCACCGTCATCCAGCTGCTCGGCGACGGCGCGGTCCGCCTCCTCGCCCGGCGCGGCCGGACCGGCTGACCCGGCCACGGGCCGACACCACCTTCCCCCTCAGAGAGCCCGCACTTGTCGTGCTTGGGCCACCACCACCAGCAAGTCCTCGGTACTTGCGCAGCAAGAAAGGCACTCTTCGTGCGTCAGAACATCAAGCTCACCGCTCTCGCCGCCACCGCCTCCGCGCTCGCCCTCGGCCTCACCGCCTGCGGCAGCTCCTCGGACCCGTCCTCCGCCAAGGCCGGCGGCGGCACCACCGACGAGAGCAAGCCGCTCGTCATCGCGGCCTCTCCGAGCCCGCACGCCGACATCCTGAACTTCGTCAAGGACAAGCTCGCGGCCAAGGAAGGCCTCACGCTGGAGGTCAAGGAGTTCACGGACTACGTCCTGCCGAACACCGCCACCGAGCAGGGCCAGGTCAACGGCAACTACTTCCAGCACAAGCCGTACCTCGACGACTTCAACAAGAAGAACGGCACGCACATCGTGCCCGTCGTGAACGTGCACCTGGAGCCCCTCGGCCTCTACTCCAAGAAGGTCAAGGCCCTCTCCGACATCAAGGCCGGCCAGACCATCGCCGTCCCCAACGACACCACCAACGAGGGCCGCGCGCTCCAGCTGCTCGCCGCGAACAACCTCATCACCCTCAAGGAAGGCGTCGGCACCAGCGCCAAGCTGTCCGACATCACCGACAAGAAGGGCCTGGAGTTCAAGGAGCTGGAGGCCGCCACGGTCCCGCGCGCCCTGAACGACGTGGACGCCGCCGTCATCAACGGCAACTACGCCATCGAGGCCGACCTCACGCCCGCCAAGGACGCGCTGGTCCTGGAGAAGGCCGAGGGCAACCCGTACGCCAACTTCCTCGCGGTCAAGGACGGCAACCAGAACGACCCGCGGATCCAGAAGCTGGCCAAGCTGCTGAACTCCGACGACGTCAAGAAGTTCATCGAGGAGAAGTACCAGGGCTCGGTCACGCCGGCCTTCGGCACCCCCGCCTCCTGAGCCACCCGGCCTCCCCCCGGGGGGAGGCCTTTCGGCCCCGCGTGCCCCCTCGGCGCGCGGGGCCGAGCTCTGCCCGCTCCCGGGCAACCCGGCCCTGCACATCCCCCGGCCGATGCTGCATGCTGTGGCCTACGACCCGCACAAACGGTCCCGCACCGCCGTCGCAACGCATCACGGTCGCACCACGGTCTCAGGCATGGAGCTGCGCATGACTACCACCTTCCCGGACGTCACCATCAGCACGGACCGGCTGGTGCTGCGCCCCTTCGAGGAAGAGGACGTCACCGCGCTCACCGAGATGATGAACGACGAGAACGTCACCGCCTGGACCTCCGTGCCGCACCCCTACACCCGCGCCGACGCGCACGGATGGGCCACCCTGCACTCCCACGCCGAGCGCACCGAGGGCCGCGGCATCGTCTTCGCCGTCACCGAGTTCCTCACCCAGCGCCTGGTGGGCATCGTCCACCTCCAGAACACCAACTGGCGCACCCGCTCCACCGAGGTCGGCTACGTCACCGCCCCCTGGGCCCGCGGCGAGGGATACGCCAGCGAGTCCGTCCTCGCCGTCGCCGAATGGCTCTTCCGCGACCAGCGTTTCGAACGGCTCGAACTGCGCACCGCCGCCGACAACACCGCGTCCCAGCAGGTCGCCCAGAAGATCGGCTGCATCAGCGAGGGCGTGCTGCGCAACGCGTGGATAGTGCGCACACAGACGGCCGACGGCACCTGGACCGACACCCGTACCGACCTCATCGTCTGGAGCCTCGTCCCCGAGGACCTCGAAGAAGGCGACGGCTACGGCGGCTACGAGGACGACGACGGCCACAGCTACAGCTTCGGGCAGCGGAGCGACGCGAACGGGTACGCCGTCGGGGCCGACTGGAACTGACCCCTCCAACCGCCCCCCACCGCGATGACCAGGTAGTCTCACCGTGCGCGCCCCCTGACGAAGCTTCGCCCGCCCCCACCCCAGGAGACTGACGACGATGGCCGACCGGGTCACGGTGATCGGCTGGGACGGCTCGCCCCTGACCGCGGCCGCCCGGTCCGCGCTCTCCGCCGCCACGCTGGTGGCCGGCGCCGCCCACCATCTCGCGCTTCCCGAGGTCCCGCCCCCCGCCGAACGCATCCGCCTCGGCAGCCTCGGCCTCGCCGCCCGCCGCATCGCCGCCCACCGCGGCTCCGCCGTCGTCTTCGCCGACGGGGACCCCGGCTTCTTCGGCGTCGTACGCACCCTGCGCGCCCCGGAGCACGGCCTGGAGGTGGAGGTCGTCCCGGCCGTCTCCTCCGTCGCCGCCGCCTTCGCCCGCGCCGGCATGCCCTGGGACGACGCCCAGGTCGTCGTCGCCCACCCCCGCACCCTGCGCCGTGCCGTGAACGTCTGCCGCGCCCACGGCAAGGTCGCCGTCCTCACCTCACCCGGCGCCGGCCCCGCCGAACTCGCGCTGCTCCTCGGCCCGGTCCACCGCACCTTCGTCATCTGCGAGGAACTGGGCACCGACAAGGAGCAGGTGAGCGTCCTCACCTCGGACAAGGCCGCCGACCACAGCTGGCGCGACCCGAACGTCGTCATCGTCATCGGCGGCTCCGCCAGCGGACAGGCCCTGGCCGCCGAACCGGGCTGGCTGTTCGGCCAGGGCCCGGCCCAGTCGGCCGGACGCGGCTGGGCGAGGCCCGAGGCCGACGTGGGAGAAGGAGAGTCCGCGCAGCTGCGGGCCGCACAGCTGGCCCGGCTCGGCCCGCGCACCGGCGACCTCGTCTGGGACATCGGCGCCGGCTCCGGCGCCCTCGCCGTGGACGCCGCGGCCCTCGGCGCCGCCGTCATCGCGGTCGACGCCGACCCGCAGGCCTGCGACCGCGTAACTGCCGCCGCCCGCAACCGGGGCGTGCAACTCCAGGTCGTCGCGGGGCGCGCACCGCACGTACTGGAAGACCTCCCGGAACCCGACGTCGTCCGCGTCGGCGGCGGGGGAGCCGAGGTCGTCGCGGCCGTCGCCTCCCGCCGCCCCGAACGGATCGTCAGCCACGCCTCCACACGCGACGAGGCGGAGGCCATCGGCCGCGCGCTCACCGAACACGGGTACGCGGTCGAATGCGCGCTGCTCCAGTCCGTCGGCCTCGACCCCCGTACCTGGACCGAGCAGGAGCGTTCCGTCGTCTTCCTGTTGGCCGCCGAACGCCCTGTGCCCCGCTGACGGGGAGGCCGGGGTAGGCTGGCCGATCGTCGTACTGCCCAGGACGATTCGGGCACGCGGCACAGCCGGGACGCGCGACGTGGCGCAGTCCACAGCGGACCGTGGCGGTTATGGCCGCCACGATGGCGAACGGGCGCGACAATGCTTAGTGGTTGTCGCGCAGGCGTACGTGAGGCGTACGTGCCGCACGGCGACCCCGCTCGTTGGTCACGTGGGCGCCGGGCGATCGTAGAGGCAACACCGATGGGCGAGGGGTACGCATGACTGACACCGGCCAGGTCCCGGGCGAGGGTCTCCCGGACAGCGCGGGCATGGTGGATCAGCAGGGCATCCCCGCTCCGGTCCAGCCGCCGACAGCCGGTCCCGGGGGCTACGCCTTCCAGGACCTCGTGGACGACCCGGCCGAGCCCGAGGACGAAGAGCTGCTGCTGATGCCGAGCGGCCAGGGCGCGTGGAGCGACCCGCAGGTCGTCCCGCCGGTGCCCGCCTTCCCCGTCGACTCCTCCTACGGCAACCCGTCCGAGCCGCCGGTCTACGCCGAGCCCGCCTACCCGCAGCCGTCGTACGCCGAGGCGCCCGCGGCCTACGCCGAGCAGCCCGCGTACCCCGGCTTCCCGCAGCCGTCCTTCCCCGACACCACCTACAGCGCGGGCGCGCACGAGGCGGGCGGCCGCGACTCCGGCGCGCTCGACCTCGGGGGCCTGGTGGTTCCGCCGCAGATGGCGCCCGCCGCGCCCGTGGCCCCGGCCCGGCGCCCGCTGCACATGGGTCCGCCCGTGCCCGAGGCCACCGGCGGAGTCGTACGGTCGCTCGCGGACCGCGGCCCGGCCGCAGCGCCCGCGGCAGCCCCCGCTGCCCCGGCTGCTCCGGGGATGACCACCCCGGCCGCGCCGATTCCCGTCCGCCAGGCCGGTCCGCCGAACACGGGGCCGGAGTACCTGGACGTCCCGCGTGCCGAGGCCGTGGCCGCCCCCGCGCAGCAGCCGAGCGAGATCCCGCCGCAGGCCGGGGCGCCGTGGGCGCCGGAGCCGGCGCCCGTCGCGGAGACCGCCGCCCCGGAACCGTCGCCCGTCCCGGAGCCGGTGGCGGAGCAGCCCCCGGCGCAGGCCGCCGAGGTCCCCCCGACCCCGCAGCCCGAGCCGGTGGTCCCGGCGGAGCCGGTCGCCGTGGCCGCCGCGGAACCTGAGCCGCAGCCGGTCGAGGCCCCCGCGGTCGCCGAGGCCCCCGCGGTCGCCGAGGCCCCCGAGGCCCCCGAGGCCGCAGACGTCCCGGCCGAGCCGGTGGCGGAAGCCGCGCCCGTCGAGCCGGCGCTCCCCGAGGCACCGGATGCGCAGGCGCCGGCCGCCCCCGCGGAAACGGTGGTCCAGGCAGCGGAGTCCGAGCCTGCCGCCGTCGAGCAGCACGCCCCCGCCGCGCCCCTCGTACCGACCGCGCCCGGGACCCCGGCGGAGCCGGCCCCCGCGGAGGCCGCCGAAGCCGTGTCCGCGGAGCCCGTCCCGGCGCAGCCGGTGGTGGACGCGGCCGAGCCGCCCGACGCCGAAGCGGCCCCGGCCGTCCCGGTCGCCGTGGAGGCCGAGCCGTCCGCTGCCGCAGCGGCCCCGGCCGCCGAGGTCGCCCCCGAGGCCGAGCCCGCCGCCGCGCAAGCGGCCGACGCCGAGCCGGTCGCCGCGGCCGCCGCCGAAGCAGAGCCCGCCCCGGCGCAGCCGCCGGTCGCCGAGACCGAGCCCGCCCCCGCCGAGCCCGCCCCCGCCGAGTCCGCCGCAGGCGACCCGGCTCCCGCCTACGCCGACGCCGAGCGCGAGGCCGTCCTGCGCGTCATGCGCGAGCGCCGTGACATCCGCAAGGGCTTCCGTACCGACCCGATCCCGCACGAGGTGCTGCTCCGCGTCCTGGAGGCCGCCCACACCGCGCCCAGCGTCGGCCACTCCCAGCCCTGGGACTTCGTCGTCATCCGCTCGGCCGAGACCCGTCGCACGATGCACGAACTCGCCCAGCGCCAGCGCGAGGCCTACGCGAAGTCGCTGCCCAAGGGCCGGGCGAAGCAGTTCAAGGAACTCAAGATCGAGGCCATCCTCGACACCCCGGTGAACATCGTCGTCACCGCCGACCCGACCCGTGGCGGCCGCCACACCCTCGGCCGGCACACCCAGCCGCAGATGGCCCCGTACTCCTCGGCCCTCGCCGTCGAGAACCTCTGGCTCGCCGCCCGCGCCGAAGGCCTCGGCGTCGGCTGGGTCAGCTTCTTCGACGAGCGCGAGATGGTCCGCGAGCTCGGCCTGCCGGAGCACCTGGAGGTCGTCGCGTACCTGTGCGTCGGCTACGTCGACGAGTTCCCGGAGGAGCCCGAGCTGGCCCAGGCCGGCTGGTCCCAGCGGCGGCCGCTGGCATGGGTCGTGCACGAGGAGACGTACGGCCGTCGCGCGCTGCCCGGCGAGGAGCCGCACGACCTGCTCTCGGAGACGGTCGCCAGCATCCGCCCGCTCGACGCGAAGGCGCTCGGCGAGGCGTGGGAGCGGCAGAAGCGCATGACCAAGCCCGCCGGGGCCCTCGGCATGCTCGAAATCATCTCGGCGCAGCTGTCGGGCCTCTCCCGGGTCTGCCCGCCGCCGATCCCGGAGCCCGCCGCCGTCGCGATCTTCGCCGGTGACCACGGGGTGCACGCCCAGGGCGTCACGCCGTGGCCGCAGGAGGTCACCACCCAGATGGTGGCCAACTTCCTGGGCGGCGGTGCGGTCTGCAACGCCTTCGCCAACCAGGTGGGCGCCGAGGTCTGCGTGATCGACGTGGGCGTGGCCGGGGACCTCCCCGCCACCCCGGGCCTGCTCCCGCGCAAGGTCCGCCCCGGCACGGCGGACCTCTCCGTCGGCCCCGCGATGACGCGCGAAGAAGCGGTCGCCGCGATCGAGGTGGGCATCGAAACGGCCCGCGATCTGGTCGCGGCCGGCAACAAGGCCCTGCTCACCGGCGAGATGGGCATCGCGAACACCACGGTGTCCGCGGCGCTGATCTCCGTCTTCACCGGTGTGGACCCGGCGGAGGTCACGGGACGCGGCACGGGCATCAACGACGAGACCCACGCCCGCAAGGTCGATGTCGTACGCCGCGCCCTGGAACTGCACCAGCCGGACCCCGCGGATCCCATCGGCGTCCTCGCCGCGATCGGCGGCCTGGAGCACGCGGCGATCGTCGGCCTTCTCCTCGGCGGGGCCTCACTGCGCACCCCGGTGATCCTGGACGGGGTCAGCGCGGGAGCGGCCGCCCTGGTGGCCCGGGCCATCGCCCCCGAGTCCCTGTCGGCCTGCATCGCGGGCCACCGCAGCGCGGAACCGGGCCATGTGGCGGCGCTGAACAAGCTCGGCCTGCGCCCCCTGGTCGACCTGGACCTCCGCCTGGGCGAGGGCACGGGCGCCCTCCTGGCCCTCCCCCTGGTCCAGAGCGCGGCCCGCGCGATGCACGAGGTCGCCACGTTCGACTCCGCGGGCGTCACGGAGAAGTAGCCGCGGCGGGTCCGGGCGTGGTGGCCGTCGGCGGTGTCCGGGCGTGCGGGCGGTTGTTCCGGGCGCGGTGGCCCTCGGCGGTGGCCGGCCGTGCGGGCGGTTGTTCCGAGCGCGGTGGCCCTCGGCGGTGGCCGGCCGTGCGGGCGGTTGTTCCGAGCGCGGTGGCCCTCGCCCCTGTTCCGGGCGTGCGGGCGGTTGTGCCAGGCGCGGTGGCCCTCGGCCATGTCGGGCCGTGCGGGCTGGGCCGGTCCGGGCTTCGTGGTGGGGCGGTGCCCCTCCGGGACGTCTCCTCGGCTCGCGAACCCCGAGCCGAACCGGCCTGCCGACCGGCGGTGGGTTCGCTCGACCTGCGGGGACATCCCGGAGTGTCCCCACCCCACGGCCCATCCAGAGGGACCCCCCGTCCCCGCACCGATACGGCAGCATTCAGGCGGACCGGCATCTTCAGCCTCGCCGGCGATTGAGGCGCGGGTTCGGGGTGGAGCCCGGGGGGCCGGCGCAGCCGCCGCGTACCGGCCGCCCGCAGGCATCCGTTCCCGCGCCGATAGGGCAGTATCCAGTCGGGCCCGCGTTTTCAGCCTCGCCGGCGTTTGAGGCGCGGGTTCGGGGTGGAGCCCGGGGGGCCGGCGCAGCCGCCGCGTACCGTCCGCCCGCAGGCGCCCGGCCCCGCACCGCCCGCACCCGCAGGGACCCGGCCCCGCGCGGACCCCCGACCCCCCGGGTCGTATCGTGGACCCGGACACGGAAACCGCACGTCAACCCAGCCGCTCCAGCGTCGCAGCGGCCCCCCTCGCCGCACCAGGAGCCGCAACCGCCATGGCCGACACCCCCGCCTACCCCGTAGGACTCCGCCTGGCCGGCCGCCGTGTCGTCGTGATCGGCGGAGGCCAGGTCGCCCAGCGCCGGCTCCCCGCCCTCATCGCGGCGGGCGCCGACGTCCTGCTGATCTCTCCCTCCGCCACCCCCTCCGTGGACGCCATGGCGGAGACCGGGGAGATCCGCTGGGAGCGCCGCCGCTACCAGGAGGGCGACCTGGCCGGCGCCTGGTACGCGCTGATCGCCACCCAGAACCGCGAGGACAACGAGCGTGCCTCGGCCGAGGCCGAGCGCGAGCGGGTCTGGTGCGTGCGCGCCGACGACGCCTCCGCCGCCACCGCCTGGACCCCCGCGACCGGCCGCAGCGAGGGCGTCACCGTCGCCGTGCTCACCGGCAACGACCCGCGCCGTTCCGCCGCCGTCCGTGACGCCATCGTCGAGGGCCTGCGCGAAGGCACCCTCGCCGCGCCCGCCCACCGCCGCGTCCACACTCCCGGTGTCTCCCTCGTCGGCGGCGGTCCCGGCGACCCCGACCTGATCACCGTCCGCGGCCGCCGCCTCCTCGCCGAGGCCGATGTCGTCATCGCCGACCGGCTCGGCCCCCGCGACCTGCTCGACGAGCTGCCGCCGCACGTCGAGGTCATCGACGCGGCGAAGATCCCGTACGGCCGGTTCATGGCCCAGGAGGCCATCAACAACGCGCTGATCGAGCACGCCAAGGCCGGCAAGGCCGTGGTCCGGCTCAAGGGCGGGGACCCGTACGTCTTCGGCCGTGGCATGGAGGAGCTCCAGGCCCTCGCCGAGGCGGGCATCCCCTGCACGGTCGTTCCCGGCATCTCCAGCTCGATCTCCGTGCCCGGCGCCGTGGGCATCCCGGTCACCCACCGGGGCGTGGCCCACGAGTTCACCGTGGTCAGCGGCCACGTCGGCCCCGACGACCCGCGTTCGCTGGTGGACTGGGCCTCTCTCGCCAAGCTCACCGGAACCCTGGTGATCCTCATGGGCGTCGACAAGATCGGCTTGATCGCCGACGCCCTGGTCCGTCACGGCCGCTCGGCGGACACCCCGGTCGCCGTCGTCCAGGAGGGCACCACCGCCGCCCAGCGCCGCGTGGACGCCACGCTCGCCACGGTCGGTGAGACGGTCCGCGTGCAGGAGGTCCGCCCGCCCGCCGTCATCGTCATCGGCGAGGTCGTCACGGTCAACGCGGCACCCCGCACGACCGGCGTCTGAACCCCCGGCGGCTGAACGGGCCGTTGGCACCACACCCAGGACAAGGCAGTATCACCCTGTGGCTGATCTCATCACCATCGAAGACCCCGACGACCCGCGCCTGCGCGACTACACGGGCCTGACCGACGTGGAACTGCGGCGCCGCCGCGAGCCCGCGGAGGGGCTGTTCATCGCCGAGGGCGAGAAGGTCATCAGACGCGCCAAGGACGCCGGGTACGAGATGCGTTCGATGCTTCTCTCGGCCAAGTGGGTCGACGTCATGCGCGACGTCATCGACGAGCTCCCGGCCCCGGTCTACGCCGTGAGCCCGGAGCTCGCCGAACGCGTCACCGGCTACCACGTGCACCGAGGCGCCCTGGCCTCCATGCAGCGCAAGCCGTTGCCCACGGCCGAGGAACTCCTCGGCTCCGCCCGCCGCGTGGTCATCATGGAAGCGGTCAACGACCACACCAACATCGGGGCCATCTTCCGCAGCGCCGCCGCCCTCGGCATGGACGCGGTGCTGCTGTCGCCCGACTGCGCGGACCCGCTCTACCGCCGCTCGGTGAAGGTCTCCATGGGCGCGGTGTTCTCCGTCCCCTACGCCCGTCTGGACGCCTGGCCCAAGGGCCTGGACTCCGTCCGCGAGGCGGGCTTCAAGCTGCTCGCCCTGACCCCGCACGAGAAGGCCTCGCCGATCGACGTGGCGGCGCCGCACTCCCTGGAGCGGGTCGCGCTGATGCTCGGAGCCGAGGGGGACGGCCTGTCGACGCAGGCGCTGGTCGCATCCGACGAATGGGTACGGATTCCCATGGCGCACGGCGTGGACTCGCTGAACGTGGGTGCGGCGGCCGCGGTCGCCTTCTACGCGGTGGCGCAGGGCCGCGAAGCCCGCTAGATCGCCGCAGCCTTCGCCTCCGTCCGGTCGTCGGCGTCCCCCCGGGTCTCGCCGGGTCCCCCCGGGTCTCGCCGGGTCCCCCCGGGGAGGGCGCCGGACGCCACGGACGGTGGGTGCGCTCCTGTGACGGCGGGCCCCGAGGCGTCCACCACGCCGCCGTGTCCCGTAGCCCCTACAGCTTCTGGGCCGCCGCGATCCCCAGCGCCACGATGAGCGTCACCACGACGAAGACGATCAGCCGCTGCCGCATCAGCTTCGGGTCCGGCCGCGAGGGCCGCCGTCCCGCTCCCGTCGTCCGAGAGGCCGGGCGGCCGCCCGAACGGCCCGCGGTCGACCGGGACGAGGGGCCGCCCGGATTCCGCGAGGACGAGGGCCGCGAATGAGGTCCGCTCTGCGGGCCGCTCCGGGGCCGGGGCGTGCTGCCGGCCGTACGACGCTCCGTGCGCTGGCCCGCGTACGGATCGGTTTGGTCGGCCCCGTCGGCCTGCCGCCCGGCGGGCCGCTCGGAGCGGGCGCGCTGCGCCGGCGGGCGCCCGTCGGAGAGGCCCTGTGCCTCGCGCGCCGCGATCTCCTTGAGCCGCATGGACAGCTGGAGCGTGCTGGGCCGGTCCTCGGGATCCTTGGCCAGGCAGGCCTGTACGAGGGGTGCGAGCGCGTCCGGAACCCCGTGCAGCTGCGCCTCCTCGTGCACCACGCGGTAGAGCATGACCTCGGAACTGCCGTGCCCGAAGGGCGAGTCGGCGGTCGCGGCGTAGGCCAGGGTGGCGCCGAGGGCGAAGACGTCCGTGGCGGGGGTGACGGCGGCGCCGCGCACCTGCTCGGGCGCGAGGAACCCGGGGGAGCCGACGGCCGTTCCCACATGGGTCAGCGTGCTGGCCCCGGTGGCCCAGGCGATGCCGAAGTCGATGATGCGCGGGCCCTTGGGGGACAGAAGGATGTTCGAGGGCTTGAGGTCCCGGTGGACGACGCCCGCCTCGTGCACGGCGACCAGTCCCTCGGAGAGCGCGGCGCCGATGGCGGCGATCTGCGCGGCCGTCAGGGGGCCTTCCTCGGCCACCTTGTCGTGCAGGGAGGGCCCCGGGACGTACTGGGTGGCGAACCACGGCCGCTCGGCCTCCAGGTCCGCCGCGACCAGGCGTGCGGTGCACCCGCCGCGGATCCGCCGGGCGGCGGACACCTCGCGGGCGAACCGCGAGCGGAACTCCTGGTCCTCGGCCAGGTCCGGCCGGATGACCTTGAGCGCGACGCGCTGTCCGCGCCGGTCCGACCCCAGGTAGACCACGCCCATACCGCCGGCGCCGAGCCGCCGGTGCAGTCTGAACGAGCCGACGACACGCGGGTCCTCGCGCCGGAGCCGCATCATCGCCATGTCCACCCCGCTGACCGGTCGTCCTGTTGACGTGCCACAGCTTACGGACCATCCGCCACGCGCGCTCAGAGGCCGCGCCCTCGTCGGGGGATTCGATTGTCAGTGCGGCACCGCCCACTTGAGGGTTCCTCAGTGATATCGCCCGATGGTCACCCGGCAAGGCCGCCCGGGACCAAGCGCCCCTCACACCAAGGGGATTGGGCGGCGCAGGGGGGCGGCCACGCGGTGTGATGCGCCCGCGCGACGGCCGCAGCCGAATCGATCTTGCCGACGGCTCGCGGACGGACACGCATCAACAGGGAGTGACGGAAGTGAGCGAAGTCACTACCCTCCGGTCATCCCCTCGGGGAAGACCCCGACAGCGGGGGAGCGGCCTCCACCCAGGGGAGTACACGGACGGGACGCCGTCATCCTCCTGGAGGCCTGGCAATGGGTACGAAGGCATGAGGCCAGGCGCCTTGCGCCCGCCTAGGGTTGAAGACAAGCGGCGGGTGATGCACTCGTCCCCCGAGGTCAAAAGCCCGCCGCTGCCAAACGACAGGGAGTGGGCCATGGCGGACATCGCACGGCAGGGACGCAAGGCATTCGCGTTCAACGGCCATGAGTCCGGTACGCGACACCCGCTGGTGGCCGCGGCCATGGTCCTCCCCCTGGCCGCCGTCCTGCTCTTCCTCTTCGGAGGCTTCGATCAGGTGGCGGCGCAGGCGTCGTCCGTGGGCTTGATGCTGGGGCGCTGAGCGGCGCTCCAGGCCCGGGAGAGCGGCCCGGGCCGGGACATCGGCCTGTCGACCCCGTGGGGACGGGGGAGCGACGGACGGCAGGTGAAGGGTGCTGCCCGTACGGCTGGAGAGTCGTACGGGCAGCACCCTTTCTCACGCCCTCGTTCTCGTCCGCGAACGCCTCCGCGAACGCCTCCCCCAAAGCCCCACGAGCACGCGTCGGCACCCCGCGGGAAACGCGGAAGCCCCGGCCGTCGAGACGGCCGGGGCTTCCGGAGGTGGTGCGCGATACTGGGATTGAACCAGTGACCTCTTCCGTGTCAGGGAAGCGCTCTCCCGCTGAGCTAATCGCGCGGGGATCCACGGCTCGAAGGCCGCAGGTCTGGCAGGTGCTGCGTGCGCGATACTGGGATTGAACCAGTGACCTCTTCCGTGTCAGGGAAGCGCTCTCCCGCTGAGCTAATCGCGCGGGGATCCTTGCGGACCAGTGGACGATACTGGGATTGAACCAGTGACCTCTTCCGTGTCAGGGAAGCGCTCTCCCGCTGAGCTAATCGTCCTTGGAGGTGGAGACGGGATTTGAACCCGTGTAGACGGCTTTGCAGGCCGTTGCCTCGCCTCTCGGCCACTCCACCATGGAGCTGCGGGGGTTCTCGGGAAGATCCCCCACTTCGAGCGGACGACGAGACTCGAACTCGCGACATCCACCTTGGCAAGGTGGTGCTCTACCAACTGAGCTACGTCCGCAGGTCACCGTGCTCGCTCCGGGGTTTCCCCCTTCGCTCCCTGGCGACGTGTTGAACTCTAGCGGATTCCCCGGCCAGCTCAAAAACACGTTTCCGCAGCGTGCTGCCGCTCGATCACCCTCGGTCACCCGGCCGTCACCTCACCGGCGCCGTCGCGTCACCGGCCATAGACTCGCAGCCGTGCACGACCTGCCTCCCCTGGCCCGCTTCGGCGGCCTGCTCGCGACCGACCTCCGAGACGTCACCAGTGATCCCGCCGCCCTCGACTCCACCGGGTTCTGGGCGGTGGCGGCGGATTTCGAAGGGCGGCTCGTCTGCGCGCGCTTCGGTGACATACGCCCCGATCCCGTCTCGGCGCCCCTCCCGGGGGCCTGGCGGGGTCCCGGGGCCGACACCTGGTCCTCCTCGCTCGACCGCGCCGCGTACACCGCCGGCGTACGCCGCATCCGCGAGCACATCGCCGCCGGCGACGTCTACCAGGCCAATCTGTGCCGGGTGATGTCCGCGCCGCTGCCCGACCCGGACGGCGCGGATGTCGACGCGCTCACCGCGCTGCTCGCGCGCGGCAATCCGGCGCCCTATGCAGGAACGATTCGGCTGCCCGCCCACAGCGTCGAGATCGCCACCGCGTCCCCCGAGCTGTACCTGCGCCGCTCCGGCCGACACGTCGAGTCCGGCCCCATCAAGGGCACCGGCCGCACCGTCGCCGACCTGCTGCCCAAGGACCACGCCGAGAACGTGATGATCGTGGACCTCGTACGCAACGACCTGGGCCGGGTCTGCGCCACCGGTTCCGTCGCCGTCCCCGAGCTGTGCGCCGTCGAGGAGCACCCGGGCTTGGTCCACCTCGTCTCCACCGTCAGCGGAGAGCTCGCCGACGGCGCCGGCTGGCCGGAGCTGCTCGCCGCCACCTTCCCGCCCGGCTCCGTCACCGGCGCGCCCAAGTCCTCCGCCCTGCGCATCATCGAAGCCCTGGAGACAGCCCCGCGCGGCCCGTACTGCGGCGGCATCGGCTGGGTCGACGCCGACCGGGGCACCGCCGAGCTGGCCGTCGGCATCCGCACCTTCTGGATCGACCGCGGGGCCCCCGGCGGCCCCCGCCTGCTCTTCGGTACCGGCGCCGGGATCACCTGGGGCTCCGACCCCGACCGCGAATGGGCCGAGACCGAACTGAAGGCCGCCCGCCTGCTGCGGGTAGCGTCAGGTGCCCACGAGGTGACCGGTACCCATGGGACGATCGGAAGGACCGTACGGTGAGGATCTGGCTCGACGGAGCGCTGCGGGACGCGGACAGCGCGCGGGTGTCCGTTTTCGACCACGGGCTGACCGTGGGCGACGGCGTCTTCGAGACGCTCAAAGTGGAGCGCGGCGAGCTCTTCGCGCCCACCCGCCACTTGGAACGGCTGACCCACTCGGCCCGCGGCCTCGGCCTGCCGGACCCCGACCTCGACGAGGTACGGGCGGCCTGCGCGGCCGTGCTGGCGCAGCGGGCGGTATCGCTCGGGCGGCTGCGCGTCACCTACACCGGAGGCGTCTCCCCGCTCGGCTCCGACCGCGGCGAAGCCGGACCCACCCTGATCGTGGCCGTCGGGGAGACCACCCGCCGCCCGGACACCACCGCCGTCGTCACGGTGCCCTGGGTCCGCAACGAGCGCAGCGCCGTGGCCGGCCTGAAGACCACCTCGTACGCCGAGAACGTCGTCGCGCTCGCCGCCGCCCACCGGGCCGGGGCCTCCGAGGCGCTCTTCGCCAACACCACCGGACGGCTCTGCGAGGGCACCGGCTCGAACGTGTTCGTCGTACTCGACGGGGAACTGCACACCCCGCCCGTCGCCTCCGGCTGCCTCGCCGGAATCACCCGCGCGCTCGTCCTCGAATGGGCCGGGGCCAAGGAGACGGACCTGCCCTTCGAGGCGCTGGAGCAGGCCGAAGAGGTCTTCCTGACCTCCTCCCTGCGCGATGTGCAGGCCGTCCACCGGATCGACGGCCGCGAGCTCGCGGCCACCCCGGGCCCGGTCACCGCCGAGGCGATGCGGATCTTCGCCGCGCGCGCCGCGGACGACCTCGACCCGTAGGGGGAAGCCCGAGCGGGGCGAAAGGGGCTGTCGCGGGGGCCGCGGGGCGGGTAGAACTCGACTGATGACCACCACCCTGCGGCCGTCCGGGCCGCTTCAGCAGAGCACCGGCGGGGCGCGCTCGCGCCCGTACGAGATCCGGGTCAACAGCAGGCGCGTCGGCGCACTGGTGATCGCCACCGACACCCCCTTCGGGCCGACGGTCGGGGATATCCGCGACCTCGCCGTGGACGAGCCCGACCGCCGGCGCGGCCGGGCCACCGTGGCCGCTCTGGCCGCCGAGGAGGTGCTGCGCGGCTGGGGCTGCCGCCGGGTCCGCGTCTCGGTACCGGCCGGTTCGGCGGGCGGCCTGCGCATGGCCGAGACCCTCGGGTACGCCGAGTACAGCCGCAACATGGCCAAGGAGCTCCCGGCGCAGCCGCCCGCCCTCTCCGAGGGGGTGCTCGGCCGCCCCATGACGGAGGCAGAGTACGAGGTCTGGATCGTCGAGGCGCGCCGGAGCTACACGGGGGACCTGGCCGGCCGAGGCATGCCGCAGGAGGCCGCCCACGCGAAGTCGGTGGCCGACCACGAAGCCCTGCTGCCCCGGGGCCTCGCCAGCCCCGGAACCACCCTCTGCGTCCTGGAGGCGGCCGGCACGCCCGTCGGGCACGTGTGGACCGCGCCGAGCGGGGAGGGCGCGTACGTCTTCGACGTCGGGGTCGACCCGGGGCACCGCGGCCGGGGGTACGGCCGCGACCTGATGCTGCTCGCGGAGCGCACGGCCCTCGCCGAGGGCCACCGGGTGCTGGCGCTCCAGGTCTTCGCGGGCAACACCCCGGCCCTGCGGCTCTACGAGTCCCTCGGCTACCGGACGACCAACCTCAACTACGCCAAGGACCTGCTCTAGGTCGTCTCTTTCGGATCTTGTCGGCCGAGCCCGCGTTGACCGGTGCCGTGCATCGCAAGGCGGAGGAGCGTCCTTGTACTGGACGTACTAGGGCGCTTCCGACAGCTCGGCCGCCAAGGTCCTCGAAGAGGAGCCGAGACGCAGTGAGCGCAGCGAACGCAGTGCAGCGAGGTGCGGCACCGGTCAACGCGGGCCCGGCAAGATCCGAAAGAGACGACCTAGTCCTGGGCCGGGCCGTCACCGGCGGCCAGCAGCCGGTCGGCGATCTCCTCGATGCGGGCGCGCAGCCCCTCCTGGCTCTTGCCGCCGTCGAGGCGCTCGCCGTCGATCACGTACGTCGGGGTGCCGGTCACGCCGATGGCCTTGCCCTCGGCCTGGTCCGCGTCGACGATCAGGATGTGCCGCCCGTCGATCAGGGCCGTGTCGAACTCCTCGACGTCGAGGCCAAGTTCACGCGCCACGTCCAGCAGCACCGGCTCGCCCCGCTCGCCCAGTTCCGCGGTACGCGCCAGCACGGCCTCCGCGTACGGCCAGCCCTGCCCCTGCTCCACGGCCTCCTCGGCGGCCTGCGCCGCGGCGAAGGAGTGCTTGTGCTTCTCCAGCGGGAAGTGGCGCAGCCGGATGTCCAGCCGGTCGCCGTAGCGGGCCCGCAGGGCGCGGACGTCGTCCAGGGCGCTGTGGCAGTCCGGGCACTGCAGTTCGCACCAGACGTCGAGGATCACGGAATCGGTCATACGGGCAGTCTCCCAGCCCCGCGCACCCCCCACCGACCGGGACCTGGGGAGGAGGCGGGACCCGGAGATCTCCCCGAGATCGGCGGGCGAGCCGCTTCGGGCCTGGCCTGTACGGCGACGGCCGGTGCAGGATGGAGGGGGGACAGACCGCCCCAGCCATGGAGGACCGCATGCTTGCCGAGACCATTTGCTCAGCGGTGTCCGCGGCGGGCCTGGGCATCGCCGCGTTGACCGCCTACCGCAAGCGCTTCCTGACCGCCGCGCGGATCGCGGCGTACGCGCTGGTGCCGGTCGGTCTGGTGATGACGGGCGTCGTGCAGTGGGTGTCCGGGATGGTCTTCAAGCCGACCGTCTGGGCCGGCTTCGGACTCCTGGCGCTGGCCTGGCTGCTCTTCGTCACGACCCGCGCCATCGAGCGCCGGAGCCTCGGGAAGCCCGAGAAGCCGGCGAAGGCCGCCAAGGGCGCCCCGGTCCGCGAGGCCGTCGCCCCGGCCTCCTCCGCCCCGTCCCTCGGCGCCGGCTCCGACCCCCGGCCGACCGCGTCCCGGAAGCCCGCCGCCGCCGCTCCCGCGGACGACTTCTCCGACATCGAGGCCATCCTCAAGAAGCACGGCATCTGAGCCGGTCCACGAGATCGGGCGGAGTACCGCCCGAACACTGGCGTGTTGAGAGGCCGACGGCGGTGTGCTGCGTCATCATCGCCCCGACATGCTCGACACATCGCACACTGATCCGTCGGGTCCCGCGCCGGTCCCGGCCCCCGTCGCCGAGGAGCCGCGGGGGTGCCTCTTCGCGCTCTCCCAGCCACCCCTGATGATCTTCCTCGGGGTGATCGGCTCTCTGCTACTGCTTGCCGCCGTGCACGATCTCTTCGTGCTCTGACACGTCCGCCGGGCCCGCCGCTCCCGCGTCGGCTTCCTTGCGCCGGGCCCGGTACGCCGCCACGTGCAGCCGGTTCCCGCAGGTCCGGCTGTCGCAGTAGCGCCGCGAGCGGTTGCGGGACAGGTCGACGAAGGCGCGCCGGCAGTCGGGCGCCTCGCAGCGGCGCAGCCGCTCCTTTTCGCCGGAGACCACGATGAAGGCCAGCGCCATGCCGCCGTCCGCCGCCAGGTGGTCGCCCACCGACGCCCCCGGCGCGAAGTAGTGCACGTGCCAGTCGTAGCCGTCGTGGTCGGTCAGCTGCGGGGTGGTGCCGGCGGTCGCGACCAGCTCGTTGATCAGCGTGGCCGCCGCGCGGGAGTTCGGGGCCGCGAACACCTGGGCGAATTTGGCGCGTACCGTCCGGACCCCGGCCAGATCGCGGGCGCCGAGCTCGCCGACGTCGCTGATCGCGTACTCGTGGACGAAGGCGCGCAGCGCACCGATGTCCGCCAGCCCGTCGGGCTGGTCCGCCTCGGCCGCGGTGTTCACCAGCGCGACGACGACGTCGAGCGCGCGACGGGTGTCGTGGGGGATCTGCACGGGGTCTCCCTCAAGGGCCGGGCCTGCGGCGACGGGCCAGTACCGCCGCTGGTGGCCCGACTCTAGCGGGTCCCTCCCAGGGGTGCCCCGTGGATCACGCCGGGCCCGCGGAGCGCTCCGCGCGGCACGCCCACGCAAACCGGCGCCGCCCTCGCGGGTGGCTTCCGCGAGAACAGCGCCGGCATCGCCGTATGGGGTTGTCCGACCCGCACCGTCGCCCCGAGTCGGACGGTGTCGAGCGGCTGTGGTCCTGGCTCAGGATTCGGCCAGGATGTGGGAGAGCTCCTTGTCGAGGTCGAAGTGCCGGTGTTCGGTCCCGGGTGGAACCGCGGCGTCCGTCCGCTTGAGGAACGACTCGAGTGCTCGGGCGGGTGCTTCGAGCAGTGCTTCTCCCTCCGGTGAGCTCAGGGCGATGCAGACGACGCCCTGACCGTGGCTGCGGGACGGCCAGACGCGGACGTCGCCGGTACCGGTGGGCCGGTGGAGGCCCTCCGCGAGGAGGTCGCGGGCGAATACCCATTCGACCGTCTCCTCGGCGCCGGTGTGGAAGGTGGCGTGCACGGCGTAGGGGTCGGCCGTGTCATACCGCAGGCCCGCGGGAACAGGCAGTGAGGACTCGCTCGACACAACGAGGCGCAGGTGCAGCTCGCAGCTGACCGTGGTGTTCATAAGCGCCAGGGCCTTTCGCTCAGTGTGCGCTCGGGGATTCGCACGTCGGCGAAATCGACATGCCACCTACGGTGCCGTTGTAAACCCCTCTGACCGTTTTGCGGACCTCTGGGTCCCTCGTACGGCGGATCCAAACCACCATTCACGTGTGCTGCGGGTCCGCTTCCGGCTCGGGTAGATTCCACCCCATGAATACGGGGAGTGACCGCGGGCACGAGTCCGCAGCCGAAGAGGCCACCAAGGAAGCCACACCGGACAAGGAAGCCGCACCGGAGGCGCCGCACGTATCGAAGGCGCCCGACTTCATCAAGGCCAGGCGGGGCCTGCACCTGAGCTGGCAGGTCGGCGTCTTCATCGTCGGCCTCGCCGTCATCGGGGCCGGCGTCGCCATGCTCGTGCTGCCCGGGCCCGGATGGGTCGCGATCTTCGCCGGCCTGGCGATCTGGGCCACGGAATTCGCCTGGGCCCACCTCGTCCTGCACTGGACCAAGCGCAAGGTCACCGAGGCCGCGCAGAAGGCGCTCGACCCCAAGGTCCGCCGCCGCAACCTCATCCTGACCACCGTGGGTCTGGTCGTCGCGGGCGTGCTGATCGGCTTCTACCTGTGGAAGTACGGCCTGGTACTGCCCTGGAACCTCAAGGACCAGTGACCGGCAGCCAGGGGCCCGGGGCTGGTCGAGGAGCACCGCTGACATGCGGTAATGTTTGCGGTGCGTCCGGGCGATTAGCTCAGTGGGAGAGCACTTCGTTCACACCGAAGGGGTCACTGGTTCGAACCCAGTATCGCCCACCCGGACCGAAGGCCCGGAGACTTTCACCGTCTCCGGGCCTTCGGCGTTACCGGAGCCGGCCGAACACCTCCCGCAGGCGCCGGGCGTCGCGCAGCCGCTTCTCGTAGGTCGCCCCCACCGCCAGCAGCAGCAGGCCCGCCAGCGCCGGCGGCAGCCAGCGCGGGAGCACGCCCGCGACCTGCACGACGTACGGGGCCAGCTCGTGCAGCGCCACCGCCGCCAGCACGGCGCCGCCAAGCAGGAGCGGGGCCTGAAGCCGCCGGTGCGCGCCCGCCAGGGTCACACCCAGCGCGGCCAGACCCAGCAGCAGCGGCCGCAGCCAGTGCGCGTCGCCCCAGGCGGCCACCAGGCTCGGCAGCAGGGTCGCCGCCAGGCCGGGGCCGTACGCCGTCCAGGACGAGGCCCGCTCGTCCCCGCGGCGCCGCAGCAGGCCCACGGCCAGGGCGGGCAGCGTCACCGGCAGCGTGTACGCCTCCGGCGCCGTGACCCCGGACGAGGCGAGCCGCACCCAGGTCGCCGCCACGAACAGCGCCCCCGCCGCCCAGCCCAGCACGCGCCGGTCCGCGCGCACCGCCGCACCCGCGCAGACCACCCCGGCCAGCGACAGGACCAACGCCAGCACGAGCGCGTCCCCGGAGGCCAGGGCCACCGCCAGCACCACGGCCGCCGCCGCCGCGCCCTCCGCGGGGACGCGGACGCCGCCCAGCCGGGGCCCCGGCGCGGCCACCGCCGCGGGGACGGCCAGCACCGGGAGGGCCCACCAGGCCACTGCCAGCTCCGCGGCCGCGCCGACCGCCACCAGCACCCCGGTGGCGTACCCGACGGCGCACACGGCCGCCCCGGAGCGGGCCCAGCGCGGCGCGGCCCTGTACGCCGCTCCCGCCGCGCAGCCGGCCCCCAGCAGGCCCCAGACCGCGAAGGTGGCCGCCCGGCCGTCCAGCGCGCCCAGGGACACGTTCGCGGCCCCGGCCAGCGCACACACCCCGGCCGCGATTGCGGCGCCGCGAGCCGCGGACCGCAGGGCGAGGAACCCCGCGGCCGCCGTCACCGCCAGCTGCGCGGCGAACACCGCCGCCACCGGGAGACCGAGCAGCACCGGCGCGGTGAACAGACCCGACCAGGCCAGGACCACCCCCACCACGCCCGGCTCCGGCCGCGACAGTGCCCGGCCCAGCCACCAGGCCGCCCCCGCCGTGATCAGCAGGGCGACCGGAACCGCCGCCCCCGGCCAGGAGGGATCCCCCGGCGGAGTCGTCGCCGCCCACACCTCGTCCAGCACCCGTACCCGTGCCAGCAGCGTCGGCGCCACCGCCGACCAGCCCGCCAAGGCCGCCAGGGCGGCCACCACCGCCCCCGCCCCGGCCAGCCCGCGCCGGACCGCGGGCGGGAACGAGCTCGCCCGTACCGCCGCCAGCAGCGGCAGCGCCACCAGCAGGTGCGCCACCACCGCCCAGCCCGCCCCCGCCGTCGAACCGGTCAGCGCCGGCCGTGCCACACCGCCGAGCGCCGCCACCCAGGCGAGACCGCCCGCCAGCGCGGCGGCCGAGGCGCGCGGCTCCCGCCGGGCCACCGCCACACCGAGCGCCGCGCACGCCAGCAGCAGCGCCGCCGGTGCGAGGGACTCGGCAGCCGAAGCCGCCGCCCACGACTCGGCCACCCCGGTCAGCAGCGCTCCCGCGCCCAGCAGAGCCCCCGGGATCGACGCCGTCCGGACCCGCAGCGCGAGGACGGCGTCGAGCGCCGCCGTCGCGAGCAGCGCCCAGCCGATGTCCAGCGGGCCCGCCTGCGCGGCCAGCGCCGCCAGCGGCAGCGGCAACTGCGCCGCCAGCACCGCCGCGGGCAGCGGGAGAACAAGCTTGGGAAGCCCCAGCCCGTACCCCGCCCACACCACCGCCAGCACCCCGGCCGCCCCCGCCGCGTACCGGAGGCCGTCCGCGTCCGGCATGCCGGTCACGCGCAGCGCGTACGCGTCGAGCACCGTGAGCAGCAGCCCCACCGCCGCCACCGACTCCGCCGTCGACCTCAGCCCGCGGCGCAGCAGCGCCACGGGCGCGGCCAGCGCCGCCGCCGTCACCACGGCCAGTACCGCCGAGCGCCCGGCGATCCCCAGGGACCCCCAGCTCACCAGCGTGAACGCCAGCGCGGCCACCGCCAGCAGCACCGCCCCCAGGGCGAGCAGGACGTTCTGCGCGCTCGGCGCCGAGGCGTCCTTCGCGGGCCGGGGAGGGGTCGCGGGGGCGGCCCAGCCGCCAGGACCCGGCCCTATCTGGTGCAGCAGCCGCAGCAGCCAGTCGCGGCGGCTCAGCAAGTACAGTCGGCGGGCGTCGAGTTGAGTCAGCTCGCGGTCGATGAGCGCCAGCTCCTCGGCCGGCGGCAGGGACGTGTTCATAGGGCGGAGTGTGGCGCCCGTCACGCCGTCAGGACATGGGTCCCCGTACTCAGATCCGCCCTGAGTACGCACGGGTCGCGGGAACCGGGCGTGCCCGCGGGCCCCGGGGGCAGACTGGATCCATGGACCGCAGCCCTTGGGACCGCTGGAGCCGCTACCGCTTCCGCAGCGTGTGGGACCTCGACGCCCCGCCGTCGGCCGTGTACGCCGTACTGGAGCAGGGCGAGGAGTACCCGAGCTGGTGGCCCCAGATCCGCCGGACGGAACCGGCCGGCGACCGCGCCGGCGGCGCGCTCGTCCGCTCGGTGCTGCCGTACGCCCTGCACGTCACCGCCACCGAACTCCTGCGCGCCCCCGGGCGCGGCGTGCTCGAAGTGGCCCTGCACGGAGACATCGACGGCTGGGCGCGGTGGACCGTACGCCCCCGCGGCGGACCGGACGGACGGCGGACGCGGGTGCTGTACGAGCAGGAGGTCGAGGTGCGCCGGCCGCTGATGCGGTGGCTCGCGCTGCCCGGCCGGCCGGTGTTCCGGCTCAACCACAGTCTGCTGATGCGGGCCGGCCGGCGAGGCCTCGCGGCGCATCTCGCGGCCGGGTCGCAAGCGGTTTGAACCAGCCCCAAGCCTTCTGTATTGTTCAGTGCGTTCCCGGGCGATTAGCTCAGCGGGAGAGCACTTCGTTCACACCGAAGGGGTCACTGGTTCGATCCCAGTATCGCCCACCGGGACAGGCCGGTCCGTCTGATGACGGACCGGTCTTCCGCATGCGAGGGGACGGAACGTCGGCCGGTGGCCGGTGGACGTCCTACGCCGCCGTCGACATGTCCGGCCGCAGCGGCCAGTGCGGATCCACCGGCTCCGGCGTCCCCTGACGCGCGAACCACGCCTGCAGCCCCCGCGCCTGCGCCGCGTGCCACACCTGCTGGAGCGTGTGCAGTTCGGCCGGTGTCAGCCGCTCCAGCCGCCCCGCGAACCGGCGCCCCACCGCCCGCACCAGCTCCAGCGAGGCCAGCGCGTCCGCCGCCGCGTCGTGCGCGGCCTCCAGCTCGATCCCGTAGTGCGCGCACAGGTCCGTCAAGGTCCGCCGCCCCTTGCGGTAACGGTCCAGGTGCTTGTCCAGCACCCGCGGATCGAGCACCGTCAGCGGCCGGTTGTCCAGATATCGCGACAGCGACGACGCCCGGTGCCGACGCAACTCCCGGTCCAGCAGCGTCAGATCGAACGGAGCGTTCATCACCACCACCGGCCGGCCCGCCACCTGCTGCTCTCCGAGCGCCCGGGCTATCTCCTCCATCACCGGCGCCGGCCAGCGCCCGTGGTGCTGAAGGTGTTCATCGGTGAGGCCGTGCACCTCCGTGGCACCCGGGGGGACCGGAATGCCGGGATTGACCAGCCAGCGCGTGGAGCGGACGCGGCCACCCGCGCACTCCTGCACGACGAGCGCGGCGGACACGATCCGGTCCTGCTCGACGTCCACCCCGGTCGTCTCGGTGTCGAATGCGGCCAGCGGGCCCTCGTACCAGCGTGTCATGGCGAACTCCTCGTCCCCGGCGGGCAGATCGGGGCGCACCCGGAACACGCGGCCCTTGCCCGAATCGGTGATACCCGGGCCGTTTGCCCCGTACGCCGTTTGCGGGCACCCGGGTACGGAGACAACTTCCTTGGGGAGCCGCACACATGATCGGTCGTCACCCCACCCACACCCACCCACCCACCCACGGCAGAGCCCGGAAGGCATGGGGAGCCGGCCATGGCGCTCGCGCAGCCCGAACCGGGCGGGGTGCCGGCGGGGCAGATCGATCCGCGGACCGGTACGCCGGGCGACGCGCGGACCGGACCGCTGCGCGGCGCACTCGCCACCACCGCCTGTATGGAAACCCTTCAGGTGGGATACCTGCACGCCGTCGCCGCCGCGGCCGGCTGCTCGCTCTCCCAGCCCTTTCCGGACAACGGCATCGACTGGCACGTCAGCCACGGGGCGCCCGAGCACCTCGTCGACGACGAAGTCACCGTCAAGGTGCAGCTGAAAGCGACCTACCAGACACCGCCCAGACCGGCCGGACCCACTTTCGCCTTCACCCTCGACAACGAGCACCTCGTGAAACTCGCCCGCACCCCGGTCGCCGTCCACAAGATCCTCGTCGTGATGCTCGTCCCGCGGGAGCGCGACCAGTGGCTCGCCGCCGGGCACGACCGGCTCGACCTGCGGCACTGCTGCTACTGGACCAATCTCGCCGGACACCCCGTGACCGGCCGGCGCCGGACCACCGTACGGATCCCGACCACGCGGATCTTCGACGACCGGGCGTTGTGCGAGATCATGACCCGGGTCGGGTCGGGAGGGACACCCTGATGCACTGGCACTCACCGAATCTCGAACCGCTGCCGTCCCCGGAGCACGGGGAATACGGGCAGTACGCGGCGTACGGGGACGGCGAGAGCGCGCAGGACGCGCACTCCGTCACACCCGATCCCGCACAGGTCGACCCGGTCGTGCTGGGCGCCCTGCTGCGCCGGCACGGCTGGCTGCGCCGGGGCGGGCCGCCCGGACGGTACGGGCGCTGGACACCGCCCGCCACCCACCCGGCGGGCAGCAGCGGCACCAGCCTCCTCGTCCCGGAGACCCGGAGCTTCCCCGACTGCGCCGACCTGCTGGAGGAGGCGCTGACCGCGCTCTCGCGCAGCGCACTGCCCTCGGCGCGGGAGGTGCTCTACGGCCTGAGCGTGCCCAGCGACGAGATCCGCTGGGACCGCGCGATCCCCGAGGGGCCGTACGGGCTCCGGGGCGAGGCCGCGTGGACGGTGCAGGAACAGCTGCGCTCGGCCGCCCGGCAGCTCCTGCTGGCCGGGGCCCTGGCGGCCCGGGCACGGGCCGGGTACTACGGCGCCCGGCATCGCGGACAGGCCGAACACTCCCTGGACGGGGTCCTGGTCGGGCCGTCACCGGGCGGCCGGCGACTCACCGCGTACGTCCCCGTCGGCGGGGGGCGGGGCACCGTGACCCGGCTCCACCACGCACTGCACGCCGCCCGCGAAGCCGTGGACTACCGGCGGGCCACCGGCAGCATGGAGGCCTTCGACGCCGCGGTGGGGGCCGGGGTCAGCCGGGAACTCGCCGACGCGCTGATCGCGCTGGTCAGGGGCTCGGAGGGAGTCCGTGTCTCGCTGGCCTGGGCGCCGGCGGCGGGGGTCCCGGCGGGGTGCGCGGCCCGGCCGGAGCCGGTGGAGTTCTCCCCCGGGGACCTGCCGGTGCTCCGCGAGGCGGCGGCCCGCTACACCCGGGACGAACCGGCCGTCCAGGTCCGGATCGCGGGCGCGGTGGTACGGATGCGGCGCTCGGCCCCGGGGGGCGGGGGCACGGTCCGGCTGCGGGTGCTCGCAGGGGCGGAGATCCCGTACGTCCGTGTCGCGCTGGACGAGGAGGCGTACCGGGTGGCGGGCCACGCGCACCTGGTGGGGCTGCCGATCCGGGTCACCGGGCGGCTCCAGCGGCGGGGCGGGTTCCGGCGTCTGACGGATGCCGCGGAGGTGACGCCGGTGCCCCTGGACGAGGTGGAGCGCGACCGCCTGATGAAGTCGCTGGACGACGCGTTCGACCCTGGGGACGTGCTGCCGGCCGACGAATAGGACGGGTCCGGCGGCGCCGCGCCGCCGGCATGCTCCGCCGGATCCCGCCTCGGCCCCGGCTACCTCCAGGCGGGCCCCGGTCGGCTGAACGAGGCCATGCGCAGGCCCGGTACGGGGGAGAAGTCCGCGCCGCGGACGAAGCCCAGGCGCTCGTACAGCGTCACCGCGGGCGCGTTGCCGCAGCCCGTGGTGACCTCGACGGTGCGGTCCGGGAGGACCTCGGCCAGTACGTGGCGCAGCAGCAGGGAGGCGACGCCGCGGCGGAACCAGGCCGGGTCCACGCAGAGCCGGTCGAGGCAGACACCGCCGTCGGCCTCCTCCGCCCAGGCGACGAAACCGGCGATCTCGCCGCCTCCGCCTCCGCCGCCGTCGCCGGACACCGCACCCAGCCACCGCAGGGGGCGCGCCCGCATGTCGGCGAGGCTCTCGCGCAGGGCGGGAATGCCGTCGAAGCCGATCAGCTCCGCCTCCACGCGGTACGCCGCCCGGCCGATCCGGTGCACGGCGTACGCGGTCGTGTCGTCGGTGAGGTCCAGCGGGCGCACGAGCACGCTCGGCATACGGGTCCCTTCGGGGCGTCGGGCGGAGGGCCCACCGTAGCCGCCGGGCGGGAGGGTCTCGGGGGGTGCGGGCGCCCCCGCCCGTTAACCGTTTAGCGGCGCGGCCGCTGCGCTCGGTACGATTCAGGCGCGCAGTGTTCGCTCGCGCACCCCCTGAGTCAGGAGAGACCGGTGTCAGACGTCCGTGTGATCATCCAACGCGATTCCGAGCGGGACGAGCGCGTGGTGGCCACGGGCACTACGGCGGCCGAGCTGTTCGCCGGTGAGCGCACCGTCATCGCCGCGCGCGTCGCGGGTGAGCTGAAGGACCTCGCGTACGAGGTGCGGGACGGCGAGACCGTCGAGCCGGTGGAGATCTCCTCCGAGGACGGGCTCAACATCCTGCGCCACTCGACCGCCCACGTCATGGCGCAGGCCGTGCAGGAGCTCTTCCCCGAGGCCAAGCTGGGCATCGGCCCGCCGGTCCAGAACGGCTTCTACTACGACTTCGACGTCGCGAAGCCCTTCACCCCGGAGGACCTCAAGGCCATCGAGAAGCGCATGCAGGAGATCCAGAAGCGGGGCCAGAAGTTCGCCCGCCGCGTGGTCACCGACGAGGCGGCGCGCGAGGAGCTCGCCGACGAGCCGTACAAGCTGGAGCTCATCGGCATCAAGGGATCCGCGTCCACCGACGACGGTGCGAACGTCGAGGTGGGCGGCAGCGAGCTGACCATCTACGACAACCTCGACGCGAAGACCGGCGAGCTGTGCTGGTCGGACCTCTGCCGCGGTCCCCACCTGCCCAGCACCCGCAACATCCCGGCCTTCAAGCTCATGCGGAACGCGGCCGCCTACTGGCGCGGCAGCGAGAAGAACCCGATGCTCCAGCGCATCTACGGCACCGCGTGGCCGTCGAAGGACGAGCTGAAGGCGCACCTCGACTTCCTCGCCGAGGCCGAGAAGCGCGACCACCGCAAGCTCGGCAGCGAGCTGGACCTCTTCTCCATCCCGGACGAGATCGGATCCGGCCTCGCCGTCTTCCACCCGCGCGGCGGCATCATCCGCCGGACCATGGAGGACTACTCGCGGAAGAAGCACGAGGAAGAGGGCTACGAGTTCGTCTACTCCCCGCACGCCACCAAGGGCGCCCTCTTCGAGAAGAGCGGTCACCTGGACTGGTACGCGGAGGGCATGTACCCCCCCATGCAGCTTGACGGTGGTACCGACTACTACCTCAAGCCCATGAACTGCCCGATGCACAACCTGATCTTCGACGCGCGCGGCCGCTCCTACCGCGAACTGCCGCTGCGTCTCTTCGAGTTCGGCACCGTGTACCGGTACGAGAAGTCGGGCGTCGTGCACGGCCTGACCCGCGCCCGGGGCTTCACCCAGGACGACGCGCACATCTACTGCACCCGTGAGCAGATGGCGGAGGAGCTCGACCGCACGCTCACCTTCGTGCTGAACCTGCTGCGCGACTACGGTCTGACCGACTTCTATCTGGAGCTGTCGACCAAGGACCCGGAGAAGTTCGTCGGCTCGGACGAGGTGTGGGAAGAGGCCACCGCGGTCCTCCAGCAGGTCGCCGAGAAGCAGGGGCTCCCGCTGACCCCCGACCCGGGCGGCGCGGCCTTCTACGGCCCGAAGATCTCGGTGCAGGCGCGGGACGCCATCGGCCGCACGTGGCAGATGTCGACCGTGCAGCTGGACTTCAACCTGCCGGAGCGGTTCAACCTGGAGTACACCGCGCCGGACGGCTCCCGTCAGCGGCCGGTCATGATCCACCGGGCGCTGTTCGGCAGCATCGAGCGGTTCTTCGCCGTGCTGCTGGAGCACTACGCGGGCGCCATGCCGCCGTGGCTGGCCCCGGTCCAGGCGGTCGGCATCCCGATCGGCGACGGGCACGTCGAGTACCTTCAGGAGTTCGCCGCCGAGGCGAAGAAGAAGGGCCTGCGGGTCGAGGTGGACGCCTCCTCCGACCGGATGCAGAAGAAGATCCGCAACCACCAGAAGCTGAAGGTCCCGTTCATGATCATCGTCGGTGACGAGGACATGGCCGCAGGCACGGTCTCCTTCCGCTACCGCGACGGTTCGCAGGAGAACGGCGTTCCGCGCGACGCAGCGCTGGCGAAGCTCGTTGACGTGGTGGAGCGTCGCGTCCAGGTGTGACCTGCTCCCCGCCGATGCGGGGGTGATCCAAGGGCGCCCTTAGTGGCCTGCGGCGTGTACACCTTCTCCCCGCCCCGCGGGGCTTCGGCCCCCGGAAAGTGATCACTTTCCGGGGGCCTTCCTCGTCCGCGCGGGCGAGGTCATATGCTGCTTTCCATGACGACTGAGCCGGAGCAGCAGATCGGGGTGGGCACTCAGGACGCGTTCCAGCGTCTGTGGACGCCCCACCGGATGGCCTACATCCAGGGGGAGAACAAGCCGACCGGCCCGGAGGCCGGGGACGGCTGTCCCTTCTGCGGGATCCCGGAGATGTCGGACGAGGACGGGCTGGTCGTGGCCCGGGGCAGGCACGTGTACGCCGTGCTGAACCTCTACCCGTACAACGGCGGGCACCTCATGGTGGTCCCGTACCGGCACGTCGCCGACTACACCGAGCTCGACGGTCCGGAGACCGCCGAGCTCGCGGACTTCACCAAGCGCGCCATGTTCGCGCTGCGCAAGGCGTCGGGCGCGCACGGTTTCAACATCGGGCTCAATCAGGGCAGCGCGGCGGGGGCCGGCATCGCCGCGCATCTGCACCAGCACGTCGTGCCCCGCTGGGGCGGGGACACGAACTTCATGCCGATCGTCGGGCACACCCGCATCCTGCCCCAACTCCTCGCCGACACCCGGCAGATGCTCTCCGACGCCTGGCCGGTCGACTGAGTCGACTGATCAGGCGTCGTACACGTCCGCCTTGCGCGGTGCGGGTTCCTGGATGAGGCCGCTCATGATCGAGGAGCGGTTGGTGAAGCGCTCGGTGTCGACGCCGTTCTCCTCCAGGACCTTGAAGGTGGCGGCGTGGACCGCCCGCAGGACCGGCGCCACGGTGCGCAGCGCGTCATCGGCCATGAACCGGTGGCGCCACATCGGGCCGGCCCAGACGTGCCGGACGCCGAAGGGCTCGGGCAGGACCAGCTTGCCGCCGAGGTAGTCCAGGAGCGGCGGGTACCAGGTCAGCGGGGCCCGCACGGCGAGGCGTACGACCTCCTTGGCGTCCACCAGCGGCAGCCGGCGCTCCTCGGTCTCCCAGAAGCGGATGCTCTTGGGCACCTCGACCGTCGGCTGCACGGGCTTCGTGGTGAACAGCGCGTGTACGGGTCCCAGGGCGTGTGCGGTGACGTCGACCCGCAGCGTCTTGTAGAGCACGGTGACGGTGACCAGCATGGTGATGACGAGCTGGCCGTCCCAGAGCGGGTACTGGATGCCCAGGTAGTGCCGGTTGCCGGCGCTGAACTGCTGCTCGTTGCAGATCCGGGTGATCTCGTGCGGCTTGATCAGGAAGGTGTCGATGTTCTCGCCGGTGGGGCGGGCCACCTCGGCGGCTCCTTCGCCGATCGGGGTGACGATCCAGTGCTGGATGGCGGCGGGCGGGAAGCCGCCGGTGTGCAGGGGGCCGCGTTCCAGTTTGCGGAGCTGGGCGTCGATCGCGCGTATGACGTCCCAGCTGCGGAAGGGGTGGATGTCGGAGCCCTCGGTCGTGGGGGTGAGCTCCTCGGCCATCTGCCAGCTGCCCCAGCGGGTGCCCATGCCGAGTATGCCCTTGGCGCCGGCGTAGAAGACGGAGTTGCTGCGGTCCTCCGCGGTGAGTTTGGCGAGCTGGTGGCGCAGGTCCTCGCGGGCCTTCTCGTCGGGGTTGCCGGGGACGGCCTCCGGGATCTTGGCCGGGACGCCGTCGCCGGAGAGCAGCCCGTCCCAGCGGGAGCGCAGGTCGGCGGCGGTGGCCTCGCAGAGCCGGCGGGCGAGGAGCCAGCCCAGGGCCGGCGCGACGATCATGGCGCGCAGGTACAGGCCCAGGAACCCGGTGAACGGCAGCCGGAACATGAGGACCGCCACCACGAGGGCGACGCCGACCAGGAGCGCGGTGCCGATCCAGGAACCGCGTGCGCCCTTCTTGTCGGAGGACAGGCTCTGGCGGAGCTGGAACAGGCCCAGCCACAGCAGCAGCCCGGGCATGAACAGCACGCCGCACACCAGCATGATCAGGCGGAGCTTGCGGTCGCGCTCCTTGCGGACGCGGGAGGCGGACAGGCAGTGCTCGACGACGGTCTGGGGGTCGGCGCCGAAGGACTGGATGAGCGGTTTGCGGGCGGATCCCAGCGTCCGGACCTCGACGGCGCGGCAGAAGGCCTCGCCGAGGTTGGCTCGGAAGAGGGAGATCTTCGGGGGCTTGACCGTGGCGGGGTGGTGCTCGCTGTTGGCCTTGAGTATGGATTCCAGGTCGGTGTCCCGACCGCCGTCGCGGTACGCGGCGGAGGCGAGGGCGTTGGTCGCCGCCGTCTGGCCCCCGCCGCCCTGGAGAGGAATCTGCGCCCCGGGCCTGAAGTCGAATCCGTCATCCGCCACCGCTGCCCCCATTGCCGTGCGTCGTGCGTTCGTGCTCTTCGTCGCGCCGATGAGCCTATCGGCGGAGCCCGCCCCATGGTCATGGGACAGGGAAATGCCGCCCACCGCAACCGGGTTGGGTGGGCGGCCGCAAAGGGCTACATCAACTAGGTTCCCTTCTCAGTCCGTTCTCGCACCTTGTCCGCGATCTGGGGCGGCATGGGCTCGTGGCGGGCGTAGGCCCGGGCGAAGCGGCCCGTGCCGTGCGAGACGGAGCGCAGCTCGATGGCGTAGCGGCCGATCTCGATCTCCGGGATCTCGGCGCGGACCCGGGTGCGCCCGGTGGTGGCCTGTTCGGTGCCGACGACGCGGCCGCGGCGGCCGGCGAGATCGTTCATCACGGGCCCGACGTACTCGTCGGGGACGATGACGGCGAGCTCGGCGACCGGTTCGAGGAGGTGGATGAGGGCGTCCGAGGCGGCTTCGCGCAGGGCGAGGGCGCCGGCGGTCTGGAAGGCGGCGTCGGAGGAGTCCACCGAGTGCGCCTTTCCGTCGAGGAGGGTGACGCGGATGTCGACGAGGGGGTAGCCGGCCGCGACTCCGCGGGCGGCCTGGGTGCGTACGCCCTTCTCGACGGACGGGATGAACTGGCGGGGCACGGCGCCGCCGACGACCTTGTCGACGAACTCGATGCCGCTGCCGGGCGGCAGCGGTTCGACCTCGATCTCGCAGATGGCGAACTGGCCGTGGCCGCCGGACTGCTTGACGTGGCGGCCGCGGCCGGCGGCCCTGGCGCCGAAGGTCTCGCGCAGGCTCACCCGGTGCGGGACCGGGTCGACCTGGACGCCGTAGCGGGTGCGCAGGCGCTCCAGGGCCACGTCCTGGTGGGCCTCGCCGAGGCACCACAGGACGACCTGGTGGGTGTGCGGGTTCTGCTCCAGCCGCATGGTGGGGTCCTCGGCGACGAGCCGGGCCAGGCCCTGGGAGAGCTTGTCCTCGTCGGCCTTGCTGTGGGCCTCGATGGCGAGGGGCAGCAGCGGTTCGGGCATGCTCCAGGGCTCCATGAGGAGCGGATTCTCCTTGGCGGAGAGGGTGTCGCCGGTCTCGGCGCGGCTGAGCTTGGCCACGCAGGCGAGGTCGCCGGCGATGCACCGGTCCAGGGTGCGCTGGTGTTTGCCGAAGGGGGAGGTGAGGGCGCCGATCCGTTCGTCTTCCTCGTGGAGGGCGCGGCCCTCGTGGACCCGGTCCGCAGGACCGTGGCCGGATACGTGGACGGTGTCCTCGGGGCGCAGGGTGCCGGAGAAGACGCGGACGAGGGAGACGCGGCCCACGTACGGGTCGGACGAGGTCTTGACGACCTCGGCGACGAGGGGGCCGTCGGGATCACAGGTGACGGCGGGACGGGGGGAGCCGTCGGGTGCCGTGACGGGGACGGGGGCGCGCTCCAGGGGGGTGGGGAAGCCGCCGGTGATCAGTTCGAGGAGTTCCAGGGTGCCCAGGCCCTGGCGGGCGCCTTCGGCGGCGGGGGCGGCCATCAGGACGGGGTGGAAGGTGCCGCGGGCGACGGCGCGCTCCAGGTCGTCGACGAGGGTCTTCATGTCGATGTCCTCGCCGCCGAGGTAGCGGTCCATCAGCCCCTCGTCCTCGCTCTCGGCGATGATGCCCTCGATGAGGCGGGAGCGGGCGTCGGTGATGAGGGCGAGCTCGGCGGGGTCCGGGTCCCGCTCGGTGCGCTGCCCGGAGGTGTACTCGTAGACGCGCTGGGAGAGCAGGCCCAGGAGGCCGGTGACGGGGGAGTGCCCGTCGGGGCCGGCGGGTCCGTACAGGGGCAGGTAGAGCGGGATGACCGCGTCGGGGTCGTCGGCGCCGAAGATCTCGCCGCAGACTTCTGTCATCTGGGCGTAGTCGGCGCGGGCGGCCTCCAGGTGCGTGACGACGATGGCGCGGGGCATGCCGACGGCCTCGCACTCGTCCCAGACCATGCGGGTCGCTCCGTCGATGCCGTCAGAGGCGGAGACGACGAAGAGAGCCGCGTCCGCGGCGCGCAGACCGGCTCTGAGTTCTCCGACGAAGTCGGCGTATCCGGGGGTGTCCAAGATGTTGATCTTGATTCCGTCCCATTCGACGGGGACGAGGGAGAGCTGGACGGAGCGCTGTCGCCGGTGTTCGATCTCGTCGTAGTCCGAGAGGGTGGCGCCGTCCTCGACCCGGCCGGCCCGGTTGACCGCTCCGGCGGTCAGGGCCAGGGCTTCGACCAGCGTGGTCTTGCCGGAACCGCTGTGGCCGACCAGCACGACGTTCCGTACGGAGGACGGTCGGTCGGCCGTCAGTGCCCTGCCGGCGGCCCCGGCTTGGTGTGATGTGGCTCCCATGATGCTCGTGCCTCCCGGTGGTGGAGGTTTCCTTGGAAGCGGGAAACGGGGTTCTTCGAGCTTTGCACCGGTGTCACACCACGTCCATACGTCGTACCGGGGCCGCCCGCGGCGGTGGCCGGGACCGGTCTGTGGGGCGAAGAACGTCTTGCGCGCCACGAACCGGTGGGTGCGCGGCGTCCGGGAGGCGGCGCGCTGGCTACGATGGGCCAGCCGGTGGCCGTGGTGGCCGTGCGGCCCAGCGACCCTCCGGGAAGGCCATGCTGAACAAGTACGCGCGTGCATTCTTCACGCGTGTTCTCACGCCATTCGCCGCTTTTCTGCTCCGGCGGGGGGTGAGCCCGGACGCCGTGACCCTGATCGGCACGGCCGGAGTGGTCGCGGGAGCGCTTGTCTTCTTCCCCCGCGGAGAGTTCTTCTGGGGCACGATCACCATCACCCTGTTCGTCTTCTCCGACCTCGTGGACGGGAACATGGCCCGCCAGGCCGGCGTCTCCAGCCGGTGGGGGGCCTTCCTGGACTCGACGCTCGACCGGGTGGCCGACGCGGCGATCTTCGGCGGCCTCGCGCTCTGGTACGCGGGCTCCGGGAACGACAACGCGCTGTGCGCGGTCGCGATCTTCTGCCTGGCCAGCGGCCAGGTGGTCTCGTACACGAAGGCGCGCGGCGAGTCGATCGGCCTTCCGGTGGCCGTCAACGGGCTCGTCGAACGGGCCGAGCGGCTGGTGATCTCGCTGGTCGCGGCCGGTCTGTCCGGGCTGGAGACCTTCGGGGTGCCGGCCTGGATCGGGATGCTGCTGCCGATCGCGCTGTGGGTCGTGGCGGCGGGCTCGCTCGTCACGCTGATCCAGCGGGTGGTCACCGTACGCCGTGAGTCGGCCGAGGCCGACGCGGCCGCCGCCGAGGGCGGCGCGGCCTGATGGGCGCCGCGCGGGACAAGCTGGTCGACGGCCTGTACGGGCTGGGCTGGGCCGGAGTGAAGAAGCTGCCGGAGCCGGCCGCGGTGGCCCTCGGCCGCCGGATCGCGGACTTCGCGTGGAAGCGGCGCGGCAAGAGCGTGCTGCGGCTGGAGTCGAATCTGGCGCGGGTGGTGCCCGACGCCGGGCCGGAGCGGCTGCGCGAGCTGTCGCGGGCGGGCATGCGCTCCTACATGCGGTACTGGATGGAATCCTTCCGCCTGCCGGCCATGGACCCGAAGCGGTTCGGCACGGACGTCGAGATGAAGGACGACCACATCCTGCGCGAGGCCCTCGCCTCCGGGCGCGGGGTCGTCGTCGCCCTGCCGCACCTGGCGAACTGGGACCTCGGCGGGGCCTGGGCCGTCGGCCACATCGGCGTCCCGTTCACCACGGTCGCCGAGCGGCTCAAGCCCGAGAGCCTCTACGACCGCTTCGTGGCCTACCGCGAGAGCCTGGGCATGGAGGTGCTGCCGCACACCGGCGGCGCCGCCTTCGGGACCCTCGCCCGCCGGCTCCGCTCCGGCGGCATGGTCTGTCTGGTCGCGGACCGTGACCTCTCGGCCTCCGGGGTGGAAGTGGACTTCTTCGGTTCGACCGCGCGCATGCCGGCCGGGCCGGCGCTGCTGGCACAGCACACGGGCGCGGTGCTGCTCCCGGCGACCCTGTACTACGGCGACACGCCCAAGATGTACGGCCGCATCCACCCCGAGGTGCAGGTGCCCAGGACGGGGACCCGGACCGAGAAGACCTCCGTCATGACGCAGGCGATGGCGGACGCCTTTGCCTGGGGGATCGCCGAGCACCCGGAGGACTGGCACATGCTGCAGCGGCTGTGGCTGGACGACCTGGAGGAGCGCGCGTAGTGAAGATCGGCATCGTGTGCCCGTACTCGTGGGACGTCCCCGGCGGCGTCCAGTTCCACATCAGGGACCTGGCGGAACACCTGATCCGCCTCGGCCACCAGGTGTCGGTACTGGCCCCGGCGGACGACGAGACCCCGCTGCCGCCGTACGTGGTCTCGGCGGGACGGGCGGTGCCGGTGCCGTACAACGGGTCGGTGGCCCGGCTGAACTTCGGCTTCCTGTCGGCGGCCCGGGTGCGGCGCTGGCTCCACGACGGCACCTTCGACGTGATCCACATCCACGAGCCGGCCTCGCCCTCACTGGGGCTGCTGTCCTGCTGGGCGGCGCAGGGGCCGATCGTGGCGACCTTCCACACCTCGAACCCGCGCTCGCGGGCGATGATCGCGGCGTACCCGATCCTGCAGCCGGCGCTGGAGAAGATCAGCGCGCGGATCGCGGTGAGCGAGTACGCGCGGCGCACACTGGTGGAGCACCTGGGCGGCGACGCGGTGGTGATCCCGAACGGCGTCGACGTGGGCTTCTTCGCCTCCGCCGAGCCGAAGCCCGAGTGGACCGGCCAGACGCTGGGCTTCATCGGCCGCATCGACGAGCCGCGCAAGGGCCTGCCCGTGCTGATGTCGGCCTTCCCCGAGATCGTGGAGGCCTGTCCGGACGTACGCCTGCTGGTCGCGGGCCGCGGTGACGAGGAGGAGGCGGTGGCCTCGCTGCCCGCGGAGCTCCGCCCGCGGGTCGAATTCCTCGGCATGATCTCGGACGAGGACAAAGCGCGGCTGCTGCGCAGCGTCGACGTGTACGTCGCCCCGAACACCGGCGGCGAGAGCTTCGGCATCATCCTCGTCGAGGCCCTGTCGGCGGGCGCGGCGGTCCTGGCCTCCGACCTGGACGCCTTCGCGCAGGTCCTGGACCAGGGCAGCGCGGGCGAACTCTTCACGAACGAGGACGCCGCCTCCCTGGCGTCGGGCGCCATCGCCCTGCTGCGCGACCCGGCCCGCCGCGCGGCCCTGAGCACCCGCGGTTCGGCCCACGTCCGCCGCTTCGACTGGTCCACGGTCGGAGCGGACATCCTGGCGGTCTACGAAACGGTGACGGACGGCGCCACGGCGGTGGCCGCCGACGAACGCGTCCCGCTCCGCACCCGCCTGGGCTTCTCGCGGGACACGTCGGACTGACGGCCGAAGTGGCCCTCCGGGGCCGGGGCGCGCAAGGGGTGGGCCCCAAAGGGTAGTGTCGCCGCCCGTGATCGAAACCCTTGTCTGGATCGCCCTGGCTCTCGGTGTCATCGGGGTCTACCTCAGCTGGACCGCCGGTCGGCTGGACCGGCTGCATTCGCGGATGGACGCCGCGCGGGCCGCACTGGACGCGCAGCTGGTGCGGCGGGCGTCCGTAGTGCTGGAGGTGGCCACCTCTGGGGTGCTCGACCCCGCGTCGTCCCTGGTGCTGTACGAGGCCGCGCACGCCGCCCGGCAGGCCGAGGAGGAGCAGCGGGAGGTGGCGGAGAGCGAGCTGAGCCAGGCGTTGCGGGCGGTGTTCGCGGACGCCCACCAGGTCGATGTGCTCAAGGCGGCTCCGGGCGGGGCCGAGGCGACGGAGGACCTGGCGGCGGCCGTCCGCCGGGTGCCCATGGCGCGGCGGTTCCACAACGACTCCGTGCGGGCCGCCCGCGCCCTGCGCAAGCACCGCAAGGTCCGCTGGTTCCGGCTGGCGGGGCACGCGCCCTTCCCGCTCGCGTTCGAAATGGACGACGAGCCTCCGGTGGATCTCGCCGAGCGGCCCGTCTAGGTCCTGCCAGGGCCGCAGGGGACAAGTGGAAGAGCCACTGGCTCCACATTGGCCCTTGCAGTGGACTGGTCGCGGAGGGTTTCCTCAGTCGAGTACCACCCGTGTGACCCGGTACCCCCGCGTACCAGTCTTCCTTTCGAGTGAGGTCAATCCGTGAGCACGCTTCCCTCCACCCCGCAGTCCTCCGAGTCTTCGGCGATCGGCACCTCGCGCGTCAAGCGCGGCATGGCCGAGCAGCTCAAGGGCGGCGTGATCATGGACGTCGTCAACGCCGAGCAGGCGAAGATCGCCGAAGACGCCGGCGCCGTGGCCGTCATGGCCCTGGAGCGGGTCCCGGCCGACATCCGCAAGGACGGCGGGGTCGCCCGCATGTCCGACCCGAACATGATCGAAGAGATCATCGAGGCCGTCTCGATCCCGGTCATGGCCAAGTCCCGCATCGGGCACTTCGTCGAGGCCCAGGTCCTGCAGTCCCTCGGCGTCGACTACATCGACGAGTCCGAGGTCCTGACCCCGGCCGACGAGGTCAACCACTCCGACAAGTGGGCGTTCACCACCCCCTTCGTCTGTGGCGCCACCAACCTGGGCGAGGCCCTGCGCCGCATCGCCGAGGGCGCGGCCATGATCCGCTCCAAGGGCGAGGCCGGCACCGGCAACGTCGTCGAGGCCGTCCGCCACCTGCGCCAGATCAAGAACGAGATCGCCCGCCTGCGCGGCTACGACAACAACGAGCTGTTCGCCGCCGCCAAGGAGCTGCGCGCGCCGTACGAGCTGGTCAAGGAAGTCGCCGAGCTCGGCAAGCTCCCGGTCGTGCTGTTCTCCGCCGGTGGCGTCGCCACCCCGGCCGACGCCGCGCTGATGCGCCAGCTCGGCGCCGAGGGCGTCTTCGTCGGCTCCGGCATCTTCAAGTCGGGCGACCCGGCCAAGCGCGCCGCCGCCATCGTGAAGGCCACCACCTTCTACGACGACCCGAAGATCATCGCGGACGCCTCCCGCAACCTGGGCGAGGCCATGGTCGGCATCAACTGCGACACCCTCCCCGAGTCCGAGCGCTACGCCAACCGCGGCTGGTAACCGGTCATGACCAACACCCCCGTGATCGGTGTCCTGGCTCTCCAGGGCGACGTACGGGAGCACCTGATCGCCCTGGCCGCGGCGGACGCCGTGGCCAGGCCGGTCCGGCGTCCCGAGGAGCTCGCCGAGGTCGACGCCCTGGTGATCCCCGGCGGCGAGTCCACGACGATGTCGAAGCTCGCCGTGCTGTTCGGCATGCTGGAGCCGCTGCGCGAGCGCGTGCGGGCCGGCATGCCGGTGTACGGCACCTGCGCCGGCATGATCATGCTCGCCGACAAGCTGCTGGAAGGCCGTGACGACCAGGAGACGCTGGGCGGCATCGACATGATCGTCCGCCGCAACGCCTTCGGCCGCCAGAACGAGTCCTTCGAGGCGCAGATCGACTTCGCGGGCGTAGCGGGCGGCCCGGTCGAAGGCGTCTTCATCCGGGCCCCGTGGGTCGAATCCGTCGGCGCCGCCGTGGAGGTGCTCGCCACGTACGACGGCCACACGGTCGCCGTGCGGCAGGGCAACGTCCTCGCGACCTCGTTCCACCCCGAACTGACCGGCGACGACCGCGTCCACGCGTACTTCGTCGACATGGTGCGCGCGGGGCTGTAATCAGGTCCCGGTAGGATCGGTGACGAACACTGTTGGTGACGCGAAGGAGACAGGCGGATGTCCGGCCACTCTAAATGGGCTACGACGAAGCACAAGAAGGCCGTGATCGATGCCAAGCGCGGCAAGCTCTTCGCGAAGCTGATCAAGAACATCGAGGTCGCGGCCCGGATGGGCGGCGCTGACATCGACGGCAACCCGACGCTCTTCGACGCCGTTCAGAAGGCCAAGAAGAGCTCGGTGCCGAACAAGAACATCGACTCCGCGGTCAAGCGCGGCGGTGGCCTCGAGGCCGGCGGCGCCGACTACGAGACGATCATGTACGAGGGCTACGGTCCGAACGGTGTCGCGGTGCTCATCGAGTGCCTCACCGACAACCGCAACCGTGCCGCCTCGGACGTGCGCGTCGCCATGACCCGCAACGGCGGCTCCATGGCCGACCCGGGCTCGGTCTCGTACCTGTTCAACCGCAAGGGCGTCATCATCCTGCCCAAGAGCGAACTGTCCGAGGACGACGTGCTCGGCGCGGTGCTCGAGGCCGGCGCCGAAGAGGTCAACGACAACGGCGACACCTTCGAGATCGTCAGCGAGGCCACGGACCTGGTCGCGGTCCGCACCGCGCTCCAGGACGCCGGCATCGACTACGACTCGGCCGAGGCCAGCTTCGTCCCCTCGATGCAGGTCGAGCTCGACGAAGAGGGCGCGCGCAAGATCTTCAAGCTCATCGACGCACTGGAGGACAGCGACGACGTGCAGAACGTCTTCGCCAACTTCGACGTGTCGGACGAGGTCATGGAGAAGGTCGACGCCTGAGCCCCTTTTTTGCGGCTAAACCTCCCCCAGCTACCTCCCCCAGACTCCGTCCGGGGGGACCCCCTCGGAGGTGCCCCCGGCCGCTCTCGCGGATGTGGTTGTCCGCCGCTGTGGTTGCTCAGTTGATGGTTGCTGTTTTCGGCGGGCCGACAGGACACACCCTGTCGGCCCGTCGCTTTGTCAGTGGGGCCGGATAGCCTGCGCACGGACAGGTGATCGAAGGCAGGGGTGGGTGCGGTGCGCGTACTGGGTGTGGACCCCGGGCTGACGCGGTGCGGTGTCGGCGTGGTCGAGGGAGTCGCCGGCCGTCCCCTGACCATGCTCGCAGTGGGGGTCGTACGGACGCCCGCGGACGCCGAGTTGGGCCACCGGCTCGTCGCCATCGAGCAGGGCATCGAGGAATGGCTCGACACGCACCGGCCCGAAGTCGTCGCCGTGGAGCGGGTCTTCAGCCAGCACAACGTCAGCACCGTGATGGGCACCGCCCAGGCCAGTGCCGTCGCCATGCTGTGCGCCGCGCGCCGCGGGATACCGGTCGCCCTGCACACCCCGAGCGAGGTCAAGGCCGCCGTCACCGGCACCGGCCGGGCCGACAAGGCGCAGGTCGGGGCCATGGTCACCCGGCTCCTGCGGCTGGCCGAGCCGCCCAGGCCCGCCGACGCCGCCGACGCCCTCGCCCTCGCCATCTGCCACATCTGGCGGGCCCCCGCCCAGAACCGCCTCCAGCGGGCGGTCGCCCTGCACGCCTCGAAAGGCCGTACCCGATGATCGCCTTCGTCAGCGGCCCAGTCGCCGCGCTCGCCCCCACCCTCGCCGTCATCGAGGTCGGGGGAGTGGGCATGGCCGTGCAGTGCACGCCGGCCACCATCGCGAGCCTGCGGACGGGCGAGCAGGCGAGGCTCGCGACCTCGCTCGTCGTCCGGGAGGACTCCCTGACGCTCTACGGCTTCGCCGACGACGACGAGCGGCAGGTCTTCGAGCTGCTGCAGACGGCGAGCGGGGTCGGGCCGAGGCTGGCGCAGGCGATGCTGGCGGTGCACCGGCCGGACGCGCTGCGGCTGGCGGTGTCCACGGGGGACGAGAAGGCGCTGACGGCGGTGCCGGGCATCGGCAAGAAGGGCGCCCAGAAGCTGCTGCTGGAGCTGAAGGACAGGCTGGGGGCTCCGCTGGGCGCGAGTGGACTGGTGGGGGCGCAGCGGGCCGTCGCGGCCGGCCCCGCGCCGTGGACCGAGCAGCTCCAGGCCGCGCTGATCGGGCTCGGCTACGCGTCCCGGGAGGCCGACGAAGCCGTCTCGGCGGTGACCCCGCAGGCCGAGGCGGCCATCGCCGCCGGGGGCTCGGCCCCCGTGCCGCAGCTCCTGCGGGCGGCCCTCCAGACCCTGAACCGCACCCGCTGAGCCCGCCGGCCCGCGGCGCCGCCGCCGGGGGCCCTGCCCCCGTGACAGCCGTGCCGCACCCGCCTACGGGGCCGCGTGCGGCTGACGCCGGCCTCGCGGGCTCGGACCGCCGACGGGGCAGGGCAAGCCTCGCGGGTGAGGCGCGGGTCCGGGGCGAAGCCCAGTAGGGCGGCCCGCGGGGGCACCCGGGCCGGACCACGACCACCGCACCAACCGAGAAGGCAGACTGACACCGTGAACTGGGACGACGAGACCACCGCCGAGGACGAGGCCCGCATCGTCGCCGCCGCCGCGGACGGGGAGGACACCGCCGTCGAGGCGGCGCTGCGGCCCAAGGACCTCGGGGAGTTCGTCGGTCAGGAAAAGGTCCGCCAGCAGCTGGACCTCGTCCTCAAGGCGGCCCGCCAGCGCGGCGCCACCGCCGACCACGTCCTGCTCTCCGGTGCGCCCGGCCTCGGCAAGACCACGCTGTCGATGATCATCGCGGCCGAGATGGGCGCGCCCATCCGCATCACCTCCGGCCCCGCCATCCAGCACGCCGGCGACCTGGCCGCCATCCTCTCCTCCCTCCAGGAGGGAGAGGTCCTCTTCCTCGACGAGATCCACCGCATGTCCCGGCCCGCCGAGGAGATGCTGTACATGGCCATGGAGGACTTCCGCGTCGACGTGATCGTCGGCAAGGGACCGGGGGCCACCGCGATCCCGCTGGAGCTGCCGCCGTTCACCCTGGTCGGGGCCACCACGCGGGCCGGACTGCTGCCACCGCCCCTGCGCGACCGCTTCGGCTTCACCGGACACATGGAGTTCTACGCCCCCGAGGAGCTGGAGCGCGTCCTGCACCGCTCCGCCCGCCTCCTCGACGTGGAGATCGACACCGCCGGCGCCGCCGAGATCGCCGGGCGTTCGCGCGGCACCCCGCGCATCGCCAACCGCCTGCTGCGCCGCGTCCGCGACTACGCCCAGGTCAAGGTGGACGGAGTGATCAACCGCGAGGTGGCCCGTACCGCGCTCCAGGTGTACGAGGTGGACGCCCGCGGACTCGACCGGCTGGACCGGGCCGTGCTGGAGGCGCTGCTCAAGCTGTTCGGCGGCGGCCCCGTCGGGCTGTCGACCCTCGCCGTGGCCGTCGGCGAGGAGCGGGAGACCGTGGAAGAGGTCGCGGAGCCCTTCCTGGTCCGTGAGGGGCTGCTCGCTCGTACGCCGAGGGGACGGGTGGCCACGCCTGCCGCGTGGGCCCACCTGGGCCTCGTACCGCCGCAGCACGGCGCCAGTGGATCGATCAGTGGATCAAGCGGACAACCGGGCTTGTTCGGAGCCTGACGGCGCGGAGGTTCGCCCCCTCAGGAACTGCGGTGCCATGCTGGGCGTTGTTCCATCGGTGCGGACTCGCCTAGACTCCGCCGATGCCGACCCTTCGGGTCGGTATGCCCACCCCCGTAGAAATAGGCCGCCTTCCCATGCGGTCGTGCGAAGGATCTTCGTCCCGTGAACAGTCTCGTGACCTTCCTGCCGTTCGTCGTGCTCATCGGGGCGATGGTCCTGATGACCCGCTCGGCCAAGAAGAAGCAGCAGGCGGCCGCGCAGATGCGCGACCAGATGACGCCCGGTACCGGCGTCCGCACCATCGGCGGCATGTACGCCACGGTGAAGGAGATCGGCGACGACACCGTCACCCTTGAGGTGGCCCCCGGCGTCCACGCGATCTACGCGAAGAACTCCATCGGCGCGGTGCTCGAGGACGCGGAGTACAACCGCATCGTCCACGGCATCAGCGACGAGCCGGTCGGCGACACGCCGGTCGTCCCGGACGACGCGTCCTCGCTGACCGAGGGCCCCAAGACGGTCCTCGCCAAGGACTCGGACACGGCCGAGGCTCCCAAGCTCGACCTGGGCAAGAAGGACGAGCCCCAGGCCGGCGAGCCCAAGGCCGATGAGCCCAAGGACGGCAAGACCGACGGCGAGGCCGGCGCGAAGTAGCGCGCGGCCGGGGGCCGCGAGGGCGCCTGACCGGCGGCCGCCGCGGTCCCCGTCAGTGACACTTCCGCGGGGGGGCAGGGGTCCCCACCACACATTCGTGGCCGTCCGCGCGCTGACCCGGCGCGGGGCGGTTGGACAGGGAGAAACGACAAGGTGGCAGCACCGAAGAAGGGCCGGCGGCCCACGGGGGCTCAGGGGAGGCCGGGGCGCGCCCTGGCGATCATCCTGATCGCGATGGTGGCGCTCACCGCGGGGATGTTCCTCTCCAAGCAGACGACTCCCCGGCTCGGCATCGACCTCGCCGGCGGTACGAGCATCACGCTCAAGGCCAAGAGCGAGCCCGGCAAGCCGGACGCGATCAACGAGACCAACATGAACACGGCGGTCGGCATCATCGAGCGCCGCGTCAACGGTCTCGGAGTGTCGGAGGCCGAGGTGCAGACGCAGGGCCGCGACCACATCATCGTGAACATCCCCAAGGGGACGAACGAGCAGCAGGCGCGCGAGCAGGTCGGTACCACCGCCCAGCTGTACTTCCGCCCGGTCATCGCCTTCGCGGACGGCGCCCCGGTCGCCCCCGAGGGCACCCAGAGCCCGAGCCCCTCGGCGAGCGGCTCCGGCGCACCGAAGGCCGAGGACGGCAACAAGTCCAGTCCCTCGGCCACCCCGTCGTCCAGCGCCACTTCCCAGGGCCGTGCGCTCAGCGAGGCCCTCAGGGCCCCGAACGCCCCCACTCCCTCGCCCTCGGCGAGCGAGTCGAAGAAGGCAGACGACAACAAGGCTCCGTCCCCGTCCGCGACGCCTTCGGGCGACGAGGCCGCCGCCGCGGATCTGCAGGCGAAGTTCGCCGCGCTGGACTGCAACGACGAGGCGCAGCGCGCCGCCGCCGGCAAGGGCGCCAAGCCCGAGGAGCCGATGATCGCCTGCGGCAAGCGCGGCGACACCTGGGGCAAGTGGGTACTCGGCCCGGCCCAGGTCAACGGCCAGGACGTGAAGGACGCCAAGGGAGTCATCGACCCCCAGCGCGGCATCTGGATCGTCACGATGCAGTTCACCGACAAGGGCGCCGACAAGTTCGCCAAGATCACCGGTGAGCTGGCGACCAAGCAGATGCCGCAGAACCAGTTCGCGATCGTGCTCGACGGCGAGGTCATCTCCGACCCCTCCGTGAGCCAGGCGCTGACCGGCGGCAACGCCGAGATCACCGGCGGCTTCACCCAGCAGTCCGCTCAGGACCTGGGCAACATGCTGTCGTACGGCGCCCTGCCGCTCTCCTTCAGCGAGGACAGCGTCACCACCGTCACCGCCGCGCTCGGCGGCGAACAGCTGAAGGCCGGCCTGATCGCCGGTGCCATCGGCCTGATCCTCGTGGTCATCTACCTGCTGGTGTACTACCGCGGCCTGGCGTTCATCGCCATCGTCAGCCTCCTGGTGTCCGCGATCCTCACCTACACGATCATGGCGCTGCTCGGAAAGGGCATCGGCTTCGCGCTGAACCTGCCCGCCGTCTGCGGTGCGATCGTGGCCATCGGTATCACCGCGGACTCGTTCATCGTGTACTTCGAACGCATCCGGGACGAGATCCGCGAGGGCCGCACCCTGCGTCCGGCCGTCGAGCGCGCCTGGCCGCGTGCCCGGCGCACCATCCTGGTCTCCGACTTCGTGTCGTTCCTGGCGGCCGCGGTGCTGTTCATCGTCACCGTCGGCAAGGTGCAGGGCTTCGCCTTCACGCTGGGTCTGACCACCCTGCTCGACGTGGTCGTGGTGTTCCTCTTCACCAAGCCCGTCATGACGCTGTTCGCGCGTACGAAGTTCTTCTCCAGCGGCCACCCGTGGTCCGGGCTGGACCCGAAGCGGCTCGGCGCCAAGCCGCCGCTGCGCCGGGCCCGTCGTACCGGTGCCGTCCCCGCCCCCGTCGACGTAAAGGAGGCGTGAGAGATGTCGAAGCTGGGAGATCTCGGCGCCAAGCTGTACCGCGGTGAGGTCGGCTACGACTTCGTCGGCAAGCGCTTCCTCTGGTACGGCGTTTCCATCCTGATCACCATCACGGCGATCGTCGCCCTGGCCGTTCAGGGCCTCAACATGGGCATCGAGTTCAAGGGCGGTGCCGTCTTCACCACCCCGAAGACGGCCGTCTCCGTCGCCCAGGTGACGGAGGACGCGGAGAAGGCCTCCGGCCACGACGCGATCGTCCAGGAGCTCGGCACCGGCGGCATGCGGATCCAGATCTCCGGTCTGGACACCGACTCCGCGACCGGAGTGAAGAAGCAGCTCGCCGCCGACCTCAAGGTCACCGAGGCCGACATCAACGCGGACCTGGTCGGCCCCAGCTGGGGCTCCCAGATCGCCAACAAGGCCTGGACCGGCCTCGGCATCTTCATGCTCCTCGTGGTGATCTACCTCGCCATCGCCTTCGAGTGGCGGATGGCCGTCGCCGCGCTGATCGCCCTGGTCCACGACCTCACCATCACCGTCGGCATCTACGCGCTCGTCGGCTTCGAGGTCACCCCGGGCACGGTCATCGGGTTGCTGACGATCCTCGGTTACTCCCTCTACGACACCGTCGTCGTCTTCGACGGGCTGAAGGAGGGCTCGAAGGACATCGCCAAGCAGACCCGCTACACGTACAGCGAGATCGCCAACCGCAGCATCAACGGCACCCTGGTCCGCTCGATCAACACCACGATCGTGGCGCTGCTTCCGGTCGGTGCCCTGCTGTTCATCGGCGGCGGCTTCCTGGGCGCGGGCATGCTGAACGACATCTCGCTGTCGCTCTTCGTCGGCCTCGCGGCCGGTGCGTACTCCTCGATCTTCATCGCGACCCCGCTGGTCGTGGACCTCAAGGAGCGCGAGCCGGCGATGAAGGCGCTGAAGAAGCGGGTGCTCGCCAAGCGGGCGGCCGCGGCGGCGAAGGGCGGGTCCGAGGACGAGGGCTCCGAGTCCTCCTCCGACGGTGACGGCAACGACGAGCCGCAGGCTCTGGCGCAGGGCCGGGCAGGGCGGCGCCGGTGACCGCCCTCCCGTCCGACGTGCACGAGCTGCTGCTCGGCCGGATCAAGGACGTACCGGACTACCCGAAGCCGGGCGTGATGTTCAAGGACATCACCCCCCTGCTCGCCGATCCCAAGGCGTTCGCGGCGCTGACGGACGCGCTGGTGGAACTGGCCGGGCGGTACGGCGCGACGAAGATCGTCGGACTGGAGGCCCGCGGGTTCATCCTGGCGGCTCCCGTGGCCGTCCAGGCGGGAATCGGCTTCGTACCGGTGCGCAAGGCCGGGAAGCTGCCGGGGGCGACCCTCGGACAGGTCTACGACCTGGAGTACGGCACCGCCGAGATCGAGGTCCACGCCGAGGATCTGTCGGCGGGTGACCGGGTCATGGTCATCGACGACGTGCTGGCGACCGGTGGCACGGCGGAGGCGTCGCTGCAGTTGATCCGGCGGGCCGGCGCGGAGGTCGCGGGGGTGGCGGTCCTGATGGAGCTGTCGTTCCTGCCGGGGCGCCTGCGGCTGGCCGGTGCGCTGGCGGGGGCTCCGCTGGACGCGCTGATCGTGGTCTGACTTTCCTTGCCGAAGCGGCGGGTGTCCGGGTCTTCCCCGGGCGCCCGCCGCTTTCGCGTGCGGCGCCGCTGCCGGGGCTCCGCCCCGGACCCGCGCCTCGAACTGCCCCGGCTACCGCTCGGAGGGGCCTCCGGCGGAGCTGGGTGGTGCGCCTCGGACCCCGGCGGGGCCGGGTGGTGTGCCTCGTACGCCGCAGGCCCCCTGGGCTGCGGAGGGTTGGGGAGGGCCACGGGGAACGGCGAGCGGGAACCCTCGCTACCATGGGTTATCCGGACCTGACCGGGGCACCGGATCCTCCCCCGACTCCGTCCGGGGGGACCCCCAGAGGAGCGCTCTTGCCAGACGAGGTCCAGCCACTCTCCGCCGCGCAGCCCGACCCGCAGGCCGAGCAGGCCGCGGCGCCCGCCGCCACGCCCCCGCCGGCTCCGCCGGTCAAGCCCGCGCCGGCGAAGTCGGCCGGGTCCTCGAACCGCGTGCGCGCCCGTCTCGCCCGCCTCGGCGTCCAGCGCACCAATGCGTACAACCCGGTACTGGAGCCCCTGCTCCGCATAGTCCGCAGCAACGACCCGAAGATCGAGACGGCGACACTGCGCCAGCTCGAACAGGCCTATCAGGTCGCCGAGCGCTGGCACCGAGGCCAGAAGCGCAAGAGCGGCGACCCTTACATCACCCACCCGCTCGCGGTGACCACCATCCTCGCCGAGCTCGGCATGGACCCGGCCACGCTCATGGCCGGTCTGCTGCACGACACCGTCGAGGACACCGAGTACGGGCTGGAGGACCTGCGCCGGGACTTCGGCGACGCGGTGGCCCTGCTCGTCGACGGCGTCACCAAGCTCGACCGGGTCAAGTTCGGCGAGGCCGCGCAGGCCGAGACCGTACGCAAGATGGTCGTGGCGATGGCCAAGGACCCGCGCGTCCTGGTCATCAAGCTCGCCGACCGGCTGCACAACATGCGCACCATGCGGTACCTCAAGCGGGAGAAGCAGGAGAAGAAGGCCCGCGAGACCCTTGAGATCTATGCCCCGCTGGCGCACCGGCTGGGCATGAACACCATCAAGTGGGAGCTCGAAGACCTCGCCTTCGCGATCCTGTACCCGAAGATGTACGACGAGATCGTGCGCCTGGTGGCCGAAAGGGCGCCCAAGCGCGACGAGTACCTCGCGGTCGTCACCGACGAGGTCCAGGCCGACCTGCGGGCCGCCCGGATCAAGGCCACCGTCACCGGCAGGCCCAAGCACTACTACAGCGTCTACCAGAAGATGATCGTCCGCGGCCGCGACTTCGCGGAGATCTACGACCTGGTGGGCATTCGCGTCCTCGTCGACACCGTCCGCGACTGCTACGCGGCCCTGGGCACGGTGCACGCGCGGTGGAATCCGGTCCCCGGCCGGTTCAAGGACTACATCGCGATGCCCAAGTTCAACATGTACCAGTCGCTCCACACGACGGTCATCGGGCCCAGCGGCAAGCCGGTCGAACTGCAGATCCGCACCTTCGACATGCACCGCCGCGCCGAATACGGCATCGCCGCGCACTGGAAGTACAAGCAGCAGACCGTCGCCGGCACCTCCAAGGTCCGCACCGACGTCCCGCAGGCCGCCAAGGGCACCGCCGGCCAGGACACCGTCAACGACATGGCCTGGCTGCGCCAGCTGCTGGACTGGCAGAAGGAGACCGAGGACCCGGGCGAGTTCCTCGACTCGCTGCGCTTCGACCTCTCGCGCAACGAGGTCTTCGTCTTCACGCCGAAGGGCGACGTGATAGCGCTGCCCGCCGGCGCCACGCCCGTGGACTTCGCGTACGCCGTGCACACCGAGGTCGGCCACCGGACGATAGGGGCCAGGGTCAACGGCCGCCTCGTCCCGCTGGAGTCCACGCTCGACAACGGCGACCTGGTCGAGGTCTTCACCTCCAAGGCCGAGGGCGCAGGCCCGTCCCGCGACTGGCTGGGCTTCGTCAAGTCGCCCCGGGCGCGCAACAAGATCCGCGCCTGGTTCTCCAAGGAGCGCCGCGACGAGGCCATCGAGCACGGCAAGGACGCCATCGCGCGGGCCATGCGCAAGCAGAACCTGCCGATCCAGCGCATCCTGACCGGCGACTCCCTCGTCACCCTCGCGCACGAGATGCGCTACCCGGACATCTCCTCCCTGTACGCGGCGATCGGCGAGGGCCATGTGGCCGCGCAGGGCGTCGTACAGAAGCTGGTGCAGGCCCTCGGCGGCGAGGACGCGGCCAACGAGGACATGGAGGAGACCATCCCGCCGGCCCGCGGCCGCAAGCGGCGCAGCAACGCGGACCCGGGCGTGGTCGTCAAGGGCGTCGACGACGTGTGGATCAAGCTGGCCCGCTGCTGCACCCCGGTACCGGGCGACCCGATCATCGGATTCGTCACCCGGGGCAGCGGCGTATCGGTTCACCGCGCGGACTGCGTCAACGTGGACTCGCTCTCCCAGCAGCCCGAGCGGATGCTGGCGGTCGAGTGGGCGCCCACCCAGTCCTCGGTCTTCCTCGTCGCGATCCAGGTCGAGGCACTGGACCGGTCCCGGCTGCTGTCCGACGTCACCCGGGTCCTGTCGGACCAGCACGTGAACATCCTCTCGGCGGCCGTGCAGACCTCCCGCGACCGGGTGGCCACCTCGCGGTTCACCTTCGAGATGGGCGACCCGAAGCACCTGGGGCACGTCCTGAAGGCGGTTCGGGGCGTGGAGGGCGTCTACGACGTCTACCGCGTGACCTCGGCGCGCAGGCCGTAGCGAGCCGGTACACGAGAGTGGGCGCCACCCCTCGGGGGTGGCGCCCACTCTCATGTCATGCGGGTCCGGGGCCGCGTCAGCCGCCGAACTCCTCCAGGCCCTTCAGCGCCTGGTCCAGCAGGGCCTGACGGCCCTCCAGCTCCCGGGCCAGCTTGTCGGCCTTCGCGTTGTTGCCCGCGGCGCGCGCCGCGTCGATCTGACCGCGCAGCTTGTCGACCGCCGCCTGGAGCTGCCCCGTGAGCCCGGCCGCTCGCGCCCGAGCCTCCGGGTTCGTACGCCGCCACTCGCCCTCTTCGGCCTCCTGGATCGCCCGCTCCACCGCGTGCATCCGGCCCTCGACCTTCGGACGGGCGTCCCTCGGCACGTGGCCGATGGCCTCCCAGCGCTCGTTGAGGGAGCGGAACGCGGCCCGGGCCGCCTTCAGGTCCGTCACCGGGACGAGCTTCTCGGCCTCGTCGGCCAGCTCCTCCTTCAGCTTCAGGTTCTCGGTCTGCTCGGCGTCCCGTTCCGCGAACACCTCGCCGCGCGCCGCGAAGAACACGTCCTGAGCGCCGCGGAAACGGTTCCACAGGTCGTCCTCGGACTCGCGCTGCGCCCGGCCCGCCGCCTTCCAGTCCGCCATCAGCTCGCGGTAGCGGGCGGCCGTCGGACCCCAGTCGGTCGACTTCGACAGCGCCTCGGCCTCCGCGACCAGCTTCTCCTTGACCTTGCGGGCGTCCTCGCGCTGCGCGTCCAGCGAGGCGAAGTGCGCCTTGCGGCGCTTGGAGAAGGCCGAGCGGGCGTGCGAGAAGCGGTGCCACAGCTCGTCGTCCGACTTGCGGTCCAGGCGCGGCAGCCCCTTCCAGATGTCCACCAGCGCCCGCAGCCGCTCACCGGCACTGCGCCACTGGTCGCTCTGCGCCAGCTGCTCGGCTTCGACGACCAGGGCTTCCTTGGCCGCACGGGCCTCGTCCGCCTGCTTGGCCTTCTGGGCCTTGCGCTCCTCGCGCCGGGACTCCACGGTCGTGACCAGCTTGTCCAGCCGGACGCGCAGGGCGTCGAGGTCGCCCACGGCGTGGTGCTCGTCGACCTGCGTGCGCAGGTGGTCGATCGCCGTCTGCGCGTCCTTGGCGGACAGGTCGGTGGTCCGCACCCGCTTTTCGAGGAGGCCGATCTCGACCACCAAGCCCTCGTACTTGCGCTCGAAATAGGCCAGGGCCTCCTCAGGGGTGCCCGCCTGCCACGAGCCGACGACCTTCTCGCCATCGGCAGTACGCACGTACACGGTGCCCGTCTCGTCGACTCGGCCCCACGGGTCGCTGCTCACAGCGCCTCCTCCACCTGATGCCTGTGCGGGGTCGCCCCCTGGGCATCGTCCACAGTTTCCTGGGGCGGGCCGCGCCCGCCCTGCACAACGCCAACATAGGCGACCGCCGGGCCGGCTGTCCGCATCCCGCACGACGGAATATCGACGTACGGGGGGCGGGCCGACCGGGCCCGTGGGCCGCCGCGGGCCGTCAGTCCTTGCTGACGGTGCCCTTCTCGATCTTCACCTCGTTCTTCGGCGGCCCGTCCTGGCCGCCGTCGGCCGTCCCGGCCTTGGCGACGTCCTCCAGGACCTTCAGGCCGGCCGCGTCGATCTTGCCGAAGGGGGTGTACCCGGGAGCCAGCGGGCTGTCCTTGTAGACCAGGAAGAACTGGCTGCCGCCGGTACCGGGCTGGCCGGTGTTGGCCATGGCCACCGTGCCCGCCGGGTACGTCACCTGACCCTGCTCGTTCGGCTTGCCGAGGGAGTCCAGGTTCTCGTCCGGGATGGTGTAGCCGGGGCCGCCCCTGCCGGTTCCCTCGGGGTCGCCGCACTGGAGCACGAAGATCCCGCCGGTGGTCAGCCGGTGGCACTTCGTGTTGTCGAAGTAGCCCTTGTCGGCGAGCGCCTTGAAGGAGTTCACGGTCTGCGGCGTCTTCGCGGCGTCCATCGCGAACGTGATGTCGCCCGCGCTGGTCTTCAGGGCGAAGGTGTACTTCGCCTTCTGGTCGATCGCCATCTCCGGCGAGGGGGACTGCTTGGGCGTCGGCGAGGCGGACGGGTTCGCCGCCGGGTCCGTCGCCTGGTCCTTCTTGTCCTTGTCGAAGACGCCTCCCACGACGAGGCCGACCAGCGTGGCGACCACCACGGCCACCGCCGCCCCGATCACCGCCATGCGTCTGCGCGCCTTCTGCCGAGCCTCGGCCCGGCGCTTCTGCTGGCGCTCGTACTTCTCCCTGGCGAGCTGTCGCCGCCGCTGATCGTTCGTGACCACCGGGTCGTCTCCTTGTACGTGTCTGGTACTGCTGTCCGGGCTGGGATAGGCCGTACCGTATATGGGTTCGCTGTGTAATGATCCGCGCCGGTAGGCTCTGAGCAGCAGCATTCAGATCTGCAGCCTCCCCGCCGACGACGATTGAGGACGAACGTGCTGATTGCCGGGTTCCCCGCCGGGGCCTGGGGGACCAACTGTTACGTGGTCGCCCCCGCCGCCGGTGAGGAGTGCGTCATCATCGACCCGGGCCACCAGGCCGCCCGGGGTGTCGAAGAGACGCTGAAGAAGCATCGGCTCAAGCCCGTCGCGGTCGTGCTCACCCATGGCCACATCGATCATGTGGCCTCCGTGGTCCCGGTGTGCGGAGCACACGACGTACCGGCCTGGATCCATCCCGAGGACCGCTACATGATGAGCGACCCGGAGAAGGCCCTCGGCCGCTCCATCGGGATGCCGCTCATGGGCGAGCTGACCGTGGGCGAGCCGGACGACGTCCGCGAGCTGACCGACGGCAGCAGCCTGAAGCTGGCCGGAATGGACTTCTCGGTGGCGCACGCGCCCGGCCATACCAAGGGGTCGGTGACCTTCAGCATGCCCGAGCTGGGCGATGTTCCGCCGGTCTTCTTCTCGGGCGACCTGCTCTTCGCCGGCTCCATCGGACGCACCGACCTGCCCGGCGGCTCCCACGCCGAGATGCTCGAGTCGCTGGGCCGTGTGTGCCTGCCGCTCGACGACTCGACCGTGGTGCTGTCCGGCCACGGTCCCCAGACCACCATCGGCCGCGAGCGCGCGACCAACCCGTATCTGCGAGAAGTGGCCGCAGGCCGCCGAGGAAGCCGTGACGGCACCGCCGCTCCACGACGAGGAATGTGACGAGAACTCCGTGAGTACTTTCCAGGCCCCCAAGGGCACCTACGACCTGCTGCCGCCCCGGTCCGCGACGTTCCTGGCGGTCCGCGAGGCGATCGCCGGGCCGCTGAGGAACTCGGGCTACGGCTATGTGGAGACCCCGGGCTTCGAGAACGTCGAGCTGTTCTCCCGCGGCGTCGGCGAGTCCACCGACATCGTGACCAAGGAGATGTACACCCTCACGACGAAGGGCGGCGACCAGCTGGCACTCCGTCCCGAGGGCACCGCGTCCGTGCTGCGCGCCGCGCTGCAGGGCAACCTGCACAAGCTCGGCCTCCTGCCGGTCAAGCTCTGGTACTCCGGTTCGTACTACCGCTACGAGCGGGCGCAGGCGGGCCGCTACCGCCACTTCTCGCAGGTCGGTGCCGAGGCGATCGGCGCCGAGGACCCGGCGCTGGACGCCGAGCTGATCATCCTGGCCGACCAGGCGTACCGCTCGCTGGGCCTGCGCAACTTCCGGATCCTGCTCAACTCCCTGGGCGACAAGGAGTGCCGCCCGGTGTACCGGGAGGCGCTGCAGGCCTTCCTGCGCGGGCTGGACCTGGACGAGGAGACCGTCCGGCGCTCCGAGATCAACCCGCTGCGGGTGCTCGACGACAAGCGGGCCGACGTACAGAAGCAGCTGGTCGGCGCTCCGATGCTGCGGGACTACCTGTGCGACGCGTGCAAGGCGTACCACGAGGAGGTCCGCTCGCTGATCACGGCCGCGGGTGTGGCCTTCGAGGACGACGAGAAGCTGGTGCGCGGGCTGGACTACTACACCCGGACCACCTTCGAGTTCGTCCACGACGGTCTGGGCTCCCAGTCCGCGGTGGGCGGCGGCGGCCGCTACGACGGCCTGTCCGAGATGATCGGCGGACCGGCGCTGCCGTCGGTGGGCTGGGCGCTGGGTGTGGACCGTACGGTGCTGGCGCTCGAGGCCGAGGGCGTCGAGCTGGACATTCCGGCGGCGACGTCGGTGTTCGCGGTGGCCCTGGGCGAGGAGGCCCGCCGGGTGCTGTTCGGGAAGGTCACCGAGCTGCGCCGGGCCGGGATCGCGGCGGACTTCTCGTACGGGGGCAAGGGCCTCAAGGGTGCGATGAAGGACGCGAACCGGTCGGGTGCGCGGTTCGCGGTGGTCGCGGGCGAGCGTGACCTGGCCGAGGGCCTGGTGCAGCTGAAGGACATGGAGACCGGGGAGCAGTCCCCGGTGGCTCTGGCCGATCTGGTCGACGCGGTCCGGGCGAAGCTGGTCTGAGGGCCGCCGCCCGGCTGGGCGGGGCGGGGGAATCGCGCTGCGCGCGGCTCTCCGCCCCGCCCTTCGTCGTGCGCGCCGCCGTCCGGTCCGCGGGTGCGGCTCCGTCCTTATGTCCATCGAACGGCCGGGACACGTCCCGGTACGGCACAATGGCCGGTGCTTGATGACCTTGCAGGCGTGGCCGTACGGCCGTGGACGGGATGGCGGAGCGGGCGGTATGACGACACGAGGTACGGACGCGGACACCGCCCCCAGGACCGTCGGGGCCGGCCGGGCCCTGGCCCTGCTCCTGGTGATCACGGGGGCCGCGGGGCTGCTGGCCGCCTGGGTGATCACGATCGACAAGTTCAAGCTGCTGGAGGACCCGAACTTCACGCCGGGCTGCAGCCTGAACCCGATCGTCTCCTGCGGCAACATCATGACCAGCGACCAGGCGTCCGTCTTCGGCTTCCCGAACCCGATGCTCGGACTGGTCGCCTACGGGATCGTCGTCGCGGTCGGCATGAGCCTGCTGGCCGGGGCCCGCTTCCGCCGCTGGTACTGGCTGACGCTGAACGCGGGCACCCTCTTCGGCGTCGTCTTCTGCGCCTGGCTCACGTACCAGTCGCTGTACAACATCAACTCGCTCTGTCTGTGGTGCTGCCTGGCCTGGGTCGCCACGATCGTCATGTTCTGGTACGTCACCGCGCACAACGTGCGCGAGGGGCTGCTGCCAGCCCCGGGTTGGCTGCGGGCCTTCTTCGACGAGTTCGCCTGGGTCCTGCCCGTGCTGCACACCGGGATCATCGGGATGCTGATCCTGACCCGCTGGTGGGACTTCTGGACCTCCTGATCCCGGCCTGGGCGGGAGCTCCTGATCCCGGCCTGAGCCGGGCCTCCTGAGCCGCCGACCGGGAGCGCCGGTGTTGTCAGTGGGCTCGCATAGGCTTCCGGTGTGGAACCAGACCTGTTCACCGCCGCTGCCGAGGCCCGCCAGGAGAAAGACCCCGCGAGCTCTCCCCTCGCCGTCCGGATGCGCCCGCGCACCCTGGACGAGGTCGTCGGCCAGCAGCACCTGCTGAAGCCCGGATCACCGCTGCGGCGGCTGGTCGAGGAAGGGGCCGGGGGCCCCGCCGGTGCCTCGTCGGTGATCCTGTGGGGGCCGCCCGGCACCGGAAAGACGACCCTCGCCTATGTCGTCAGCCAGGCCACCGAGAAGCGGTTCGTCGAGCTGTCCGCCATCACGGCGGGAGTCAAAGAGGTCCGTGCGGTCATCGAGGGCGCCCGCCGCGCGGCGGGTGGATACGGCAAGGAGACCGTCCTCTTCCTGGACGAGATCCACCGCTTCAGCAAGGCGCAGCAGGACTCGCTCCTCCCGGCCGTCGAGAACCGCTGGGTGACCCTGATCGCGGCGACCACGGAGAACCCGTACTTCTCGATCATCTCCCCGCTGCTTTCGCGGTCACTGCTGCTGACGCTGGAACCGCTGACCGACGAGGACCTGAGCGCGCTGATGCGGCGGGCGCTGACCGAGGAGCGGGGCCTGGGCGGGGCGGTGTCCCTGCCGGCGGATGCCGAGGCACACCTGCTGCGCATCGCGGGCGGCGACGCCCGGCGGGCGCTGACGGCGCTGGAGGCCGGAGCCGGTTCGGCCCTCGCCAAGGGCGAGGACGAGATCACCCTCCAGACGGTGGAGGAGGCGGTCGACCGGGCGGCGGTCAAGTACGACCGGGACGGCGACCAGCACTACGACGTGGCGAGCGCCCTGATCAAGTCGATCCGCGGCTCCGACGTGGACGCCGCGCTGCACTACCTGGCGCGGATGATCGAGGCGGGGGAGGATCCCCGCTTCATCGCGCGCCGCCTGATGATCTCGGCGAGCGAGGACATCGGACTGGCGGACCCGACGGCGCTGCCGATCGCGGTGGCCGCGGCCCAGGCGGTCGCGATGATCGGCTTCCCGGAGGCCGCGCTGACCCTGAGCCACGCCACCATCGCGCTGGCGCTGGCCCCGAAGTCGAACACCGCGACGACCGCGATCGGGGCGGCGCTGGCGGACGTACGGGCGGGGCTGGCGGGGACGGTTCCGCCGCACCTGCGGGACGGGCACTACAAGGGCGCGGCGAAGCTCGGGCACGCTCAGGGGTACGTGTACCCGCACGATGTGCCGGGAGGCATCGCCGCGCAGCAGTATGCGCCGGACGAGATCCACGGGAAGCGGTACTACGAGCCGACGCGGTACGGGGCGGAGGCCCGGTACGCGGATGTGGTCGAGAAGGTCCGCGAACGCCTCCGGGGCGGGTCCTGACCCGCGGGTCGCCCACGCTCCCGGCACGCCGGCGACCCGTCCCCGGCGATCCTCAGTGGTCCGGGTGGCCCGCCGCCGAGAAGAGGGTGTGCATCGCCCGGCGCAGGCCGCAGATGTCCGCCACCGGCTCGGGGAAGTCGAAGCGGGCGTCGAAGGAGCCGGCTGCCCCGCCCGTGAAGCGGACGCGCAGGCCGAGCCGGTCCAGCGAGAGCGGGACGGCGGTCATGCCGTCGGCCTCCCGGGAGCCCAGCAGGCCGCACAGCTCGGCGATCCGGTCGCCGTGGGCCGAGTGCAGGTGCTGGAGCAGCTCCGTCTCGTGCGCGACCATCGGGTCGGGCTCCGCCAGGGCCAGGTCGTCGGGGTCCACCTGCTCGGCGCCCCAGAGGTCGTCCACCGACATCTCGCCGACCTCCAGGCGCAGGAGCATCCACGCCGGGCGTCCGTACGGCTCGCCGTCGAGCGCTTCGGCCATGCCCAGCAGTTCACCCACCGGATGGCGCTCCGCGAGCAGCGCCGCACAGGCCGCGCGGTCGGATCCGCGCACCGGCGTCAGCCACCCGCCCAGCCGGGCGTGGCCTCGGATACGATGGGGCACGGACACCGGCGCCACATCCGTGATCTCGATCACGGCGGTGAGGTCGTCGTCCTGGGCGTGAGCGGCTGCCCTGGCAGCCGCGGATTCCCCGGAAACAAGGAGAATCACGTCCCCGTCCGGGGTGACGGTCCGAGCGGCCGGCATCCCTGCCCCCAGCTCCGCGAGCTCCTGACTGTCAGGAGCACCCGGGAGCGTGAGGGATACTGAGGCGTTGGACTCTACGAGGGTTCGTACGCGTTCGGCTCCGGTGAGCTGCCGAACGCCTTCCCTGGGACGCGGCTGACCTTGCTTATCGTCGTCGAAAGCAGATTCCGTTTCGTTGGAATCTGAACTTCGATGCGCACTGGGCAGGGGGATCCCATGTGGTCGAGACATTACGTCCTCCTCGCTAAGGTAAGCCTCACCTAACTTACATGGAGGTAGGTTCCACGTGAACCAGAAGCGACCCAAGGTCAAGAAGTCGCGTGCCCTCGGCATTGCGCTGACCCCGAAGGCCGTCAAGTACTTCGAGGCCCGCCCCTACCCGCCGGGCGAGCACGGCCGTGGCCGCAAGCAGAACTCGGACTACAAGGTTCGTCTGCTGGAGAAGCAGCGTCTGCGCGCTCAGTACGACATCTCTGAGCGTCAGATGGCCCGCGCGTACGACCGCGCCAAGAAGGCCGAAGGCAAGACGGGCGAGGCGCTTGTCGTCGAGCTCGAGCGTCGCCTCGACGCCCTGGTTCTGCGTTCGGGCATCGCCCGCACCATCTACCAGGCCCGCCAGATGGTCGTTCACGGCCACATCGAGGTCAACGGTGGCAAGGTCGACAAGCCGTCGTTCCGTGTCCGCCCGGACGACGTCGTGACCGTGCGCGAGCGCAGCCGCGAGAAGGTTCCGTTCCAGGTCGCCCGTGAGGGTGGCTACGCAGGCGAGGGCGAAACCCCGCGTTACCTGCAGGTCAACCTGAAGGCCCTGGCCTTCCGCCTGGACCGTGACCCGAACCGCAAGGAAATTCCGGTCATCTGCGACGAGCAGCTCGTCGTCGAGTACTACGCCCGCTGATACAGGGGTACCTCCCGGCCCTCAGCCGGGGGACAGTCTCACAGGCTGGTCAGCCCGCCGTCCCCTTCGGGGGGCGGCGGGTTTTCCGCGTTCTGGACGGGCGTACCGGCCTGCGGGCCCACGGACGCTAGGGCTGGTCCCGGGCCGCCGGGGCGCGGCGCGGCGCCCGCGGGCCCCGCAGCCCCGCCCGGCTCGCCGGCCGCGGAGCCGGAGCCGCCCCGCCCCGCTCCCCGGGAGAGCGCTGCGCGCGCAGGACCAGGGCTTCCCGGCTCAGCTCCCGCCCCTCGGCGGCGTGCGCCCCGTAGCGCTCGGCGCCCAGCAGCTCGCCCGCCCGCTCCTGGCACATCAGCCGGGGGGCGTTGAAGTACCCCGAGCCGAACAGCTGCAGCCCCACCCCGTCCCACATCGGCTCCGCCGCGCCCTGGAGCACCGCCGCCTCGGCCGGATCGCCCTCCGCCACCGTGACCAGGGCCAGCAGTTCCACCGCCAGCACCAGGCCGACCAGATCGTTGAAGGTGTGGTTGACCGCCACGCACTCGGTCAGCAACCGCCGTGCCTCCTGCGTGCGCCCCGCGTCCAGGGCCGCGTACGCGAGGACGTACAAGGCGTACGCCTTCGTCCAGCGCTCGCCGCGCTCCTCGCAGATCTCCCGGACCTCCTCGCACAGCGACAGCGCGCCCGCGAGCTCACCCTGGAAGGCCAGCGCCATCGCCAGCTCCACCTGGCACATCAGCACATTGCTGTTCAGCTCCCCGGCCGCCCGGTACCGCTCCAGCGCGGAACCCAGCAGCTCCCCGGCCCGCGCCATGTCGTCCGAGACCAGCGCCAGACAGCCCAGCCGGTGCACCGCGTACGCCGCCGCCACCTGGTTCCCCACCCGCTCCGCCCCGTCGCGGCACTCGTACAGGGCGCTCATCGAGGCCACCGCGTCGCCTTGCAGGGCCGCCACGTAGCCGAGCACCCACAGCGCCTTCAGCCGCGAGCTCCCGTACTCCGACTCCGCGTGCCCGGATGCCCCGCCGGGCTCCAGGGTCCGGTCCAGCCAGTGCCGTCCCTCGGTCAGGCGCCCGCAACCCGCCCAGTAGAACCAGAGCGTGCCCGCCAGGTACTGGCCGAGGTGGATCTCGTCCGGCTCGTCCAGGCAGCACTCCAGCGCGAGCCGCAGATTCGGCAGCTCCGCCTCCACCAGCGCCGCGACCTCGTACTGGCGGGGGCTGAACCAGTCCAGCTCGCACCAGGTCGCCAGGCCCATGTACCAGTCCCGGTGCCGCCGCCGCAGCCGCCCCGCGTCACCCAGCGACTCCAGCCAGCCCGCCCCGTACAGCCGTACGGTCTCCAGCATCCGGTAGCGGACCCCGGCCGCCGTCTCCTCCCGGACCAGCAGGGACTGCGCCAGCAGCTCTCCGACCAGGTCCAGCACGTGCTCCACCGGCAGGTCGGGGCCCGCGCACACGTACTCGACGGCGTCGAGATCGAACGGCCCGGCGAAGACCGACAGCCGGGCCCACAGCAGCCGCTCCTCGGCCGTGCACAGCTCATGGCTCCACCCGATGGCCGTACGCAGCGCCCGGTGCCGGGGAAGCGCCCCCCGGGCGCCGCCCGTCAGCAGGGCGAAGCGGTCCTCCAGCCGGGCCAGCACCTGCGCCGGGGACAGCACCCGCAAGCGGGCGGCCGCAAGCTCCAGGGCCAGCGGGAGCCGGTCGAGGCGGGCGCACAGATCGGTCAGCTCCGACCGGTTCGCGTCGGTGACCGCGAAGGCCGGATCGCTCGCGGCGGCGCGCTCCGCCAGCAGGGCCAACGCCTCGTCCGGCGCCGGCGGGCCGAGCGGGAAGACCTGCTCCCCGTCCAGGTCCAGCGGGCGCCGGCCCGCCGCGAGCACCCGCAGGCCCGGGGAGCGGCGCAGCAGCTCCCGTACCAGCCCGGCCGTCTCGTCGACGAGCTGCTCGAAGCCGTCCAGGACCAGGAGCAGCCGCCGCTCGGCCAGGTGATCGGCCAGGACGGCCCGGGGCGGGCGCGTGGTGTGGTCGGTCAGCCCGAGCGCCTCCGCGAGCGTGAGCTCCAGCAGCGCCGGATCCCGTACGGTCGCCAGCTCGGCCAGCCATGCTCCGTCGCAGTAGCGTTCCTGCGCCGGTACGCCCCGAGCCTGGCCGGTTGCGCCGGTCTCGCCGGTCTGGACCGTCTCGGGGGAGCCGGATGCCCGTCCGGCCTCTTCGGCGAGCATCCGGGCGGCCGTGAGGGCCAGCCGGGACTTGCCCACCCCTCCCACGCCGGTCACCGTGACCAGCCGCGAGGACTCCAGCAGCCGCCCCAACTCGGCGAGTTCGCCACCCCGCCCGACGAACCGGTTCAGCTCCGAGGGAAGATTGCCCCGGGCCGTGTATGGAAGGGGTCTGTGTCGCATGGGACACGGAGAGTACTGGTCCGGACGCGCCGCGTTCAAGGCGAGCCCCCGACCCCTGAATTGCGGTACGGCCGGGGATCCTCGGCGCGATAGGGTCGTAGGGCGCATCTTCCCAGCAGTTCAGGTACAGACAGAGAGCGGTGTGACGTGTCCGGTGGAGAGGTGGCCGGGATCCTCGTGGCCGTCTTCTGGGCCATCCTGGTCTCCTTCCTCGCGGTGGTGCTGGCGAGGCTGGCCCAGGTGCTCAAGGCGACGACCAAGCTGGTGGCCGACGTGACCGACCAGGCCGTCCCGCTGCTGGCCGATGCCTCCACCACCGTCCGCTCCGCGCGCACCCAGCTCGACCGGGTCGACGCCATCGCGAGCGACGTCCAGGAGGTCACCTCGAACGCCTCCGCGCTGTCCTCCACCGTGGCCTCCGCTTTCGGCGGGCCGCTGGTCAAGGTCGCGGCCTTCGGCTACGGCGTCCGCAAGGCGCTCGGCCGAACGGATGAGCCAAAGAAGACGTCCCGTCGTACCGTGATCGTCGGCCGTACGGTGCCGGCGGCCCGGCGTCGGAAGCAGAAGGGCTGAGACCGCCGATGTTCCGCCGAGCCTTCTGGTTCACCGCAGGCGCAGCCGCCGGCGTGTGGGCCACCACCAAGGTCAACCGTCAGCTGAAGAAGCTGACCCCGGAGAGCCTCGCCGCCCAGGCCGCGGACAAGGCCGTGGAGGCGGGGCACCGCCTCAAGGACTTCGCGCTCGACGTCAGGGCGGGAATGACGCAGCGCGAGGACGAGCTGAAAGACGCACTGGGGCTGGGGCGGGACGCCGAAGACGCGGCCCGGCCCGACAACGTCACCGCCCTCCCCGGGCCGCGGCGTCTGCGGGCCATCGAGAATGACAAGACCACCCACCGACCGAAGTTTTCGTACGACCGGAATGAGGACCACTGATGGAGTCGGCTGAAATCCGCCGCCGCTGGCTGAGCTTCTTCGAGGAGCGCGGTCACGCCGTTGTCCCTTCGGCGTCGCTCATCGCGGACGACCCGACTCTGCTGCTGGTCAACGCGGGCATGGTCCCCTTCAAGCCGTACTTCCTCGGTGAGGCCAAGCCCCCGGCCCCCCGCGCCACCAGCGTGCAGAAGTGCGTGCGTACGCCGGACATCGAAGAGGTCGGCAAGACCACCCGCCACGGCACGTTCTTCCAGATGTGCGGCAACTTCTCCTTCGGCGACTACTTCAAGGAAGGCGCCATCAGCTACGCCTGGGAGCTGCTGACCAGCTCCGTGGCGGACGGCGGCTACGGCCTGGAGCCGGAGAAGCTCTGGATCACGGTCTACCTCGACGACGACGAGGCCGAGCAGATCTGGCGCGAGAAGATCGGCGTCCCCGCCGAGCGCATCCAGCGCCTGGGCAAGAAGGACAACTTCTGGTCCATGGGCGTCCCCGGCCCCTGCGGCCCGTGCTCGGAGATCAACTACGACCGCGGCCCCGAGTTCGGCGTCGAGGGCGGCCCGGCCGTCAACGACGAGCGGTACGTGGAGATCTGGAACCTGGTCTTCATGCAGTACGAGCGCGGCGCCGGCGACGGGAAGGAAGACTTCCCGATCCTCGGCGACCTGCCGTCGAAGAACATCGACACCGGTCTGGGTCTCGAACGTCTCGCCATGATCCTGCAGGGCGTGCGGAACATGTACGAGACCGACACCCTGCGCGTGGTGATGGACAAGGCCACCGACCTGACCGGCGTCCAGTACGGAGCGGCCAAGGACACCGACGTGGCCATGCGCGTGGTCGCCGACCACATCCGCACCTCCGTCATGCTCATCGGCGACGGGGTCACCCCCGGCAACGAGGGCCGCGGCTACGTGCTGCGCCGCATCATGCGCCGCGCCATCCGCAACATGCGCCTCATGGGCGCCACCGGCCCGGTCGTGCGGGAACTCGTCGACGTCGTGATCAACACGATGGGGCAGCAGTACCCGGAGCTCGTCACCGACCGCAAGCGCATCGAGACCGTCGCCCTCGCCGAGGAGGCCCGCTTCCTCAAGACGCTGAACGCCGGCTCCAACGTGCTCGACGGCGCCGTGAGCGAGACCAAGGCCTCCGGCGGCACGGTCCTCTCCGGCGACAAGGCCTTCCTGCTCCACGACACCTGGGGCTTCCCGATCGACCTCACCCTGGAGATCGCCGCCGAGCAGGGCCTGTCGGTGGACGAGTCCGGCTTCCGGCGCCTGATGAAGGAGCAGCGGGACAAGGCCAAGGCCGACGCCAAGGCCAAGAAGACCGGCCACGCCGACGTCGCCTCGTACCGCGAGATCGCGGACCGCGCCGGCGCCACCGAGTTCACCGGCTACGCCACCACGCAGGGCGAGTCCACCATCGTCGGCCTGCTGGTCAACGGTGTCTCCTCGCCCGCCGCCTCCGAGGGCGACGAGGTGGAGGTCGTCCTCGACCGGACCCCCTTCTACGCCGAGGGCGGCGGCCAGCTCGCCGACCAGGGCCGGATCAAGCTCGGCTCGGGCGCCGTCATCGAGGTCCGCGACGTCCAGCAGCCGGTCCCGGGTGTCTCCGTGCACAAGGGCTCCGTGCAGGTCGGCGAGGTCACCGTGGGCGCCTCCGCGTACGCCGCCATCGACGTCAAGCGGCGCCGGGCCATCGCCCGCGCCCACTCGGCCACGCACCTGACGCACCAGGCGCTGCGTGACGCCCTGGGCCCGACGGCGGCCCAGGCCGGTTCGGAGAACTCGCCGGGCCGTTTCCGCTTCGACTTCGGTTCGCCGAACGCCGTTCCCGGCGGAGTCCTCACGGACGTCGAGCAGAAGATCAACGAGGTCCTCTCGCGTGAGCTGGACGTGACCGCCGAGATCATGAGCATCGACGAGGCGAAGAAGCAGGGCGCCATCGCCGAGTTCGGCGAGAAGTACGGCGAGCGCGTGCGGGTCGTGACGATCGGCGACTTCTCGAAGGAGCTGTGCGGCGGCACGCACGTCGGCAACACGGCCCAGCTGGGTCTGGTGAAGCTGCTCGGCGAGTCCTCCATCGGCTCCGGCGTGCGCCGTGTCGAGGCCCTCGTCGGCGTGGACGCCTACAACTTCCTGGCCAAGGAGCACACGGTCGTCGCGCAGCTCCAGGAGCTGGTCAAGGGCCGTCCCGAGGAGCTGCCGGAGAAGATCTCCTCCATGCTCGGCAAGCTGAAGGACGCCGAGAAGGAGATCGAGAAGTTCCGCGCCGAGAAGGTCCTCCAGGCCGCCGCCGGCCTCGCCGAGAACGCTCAGGACATCCGCGGGGTCGCCCTCGTCGTAGGTCAGGTGCCGGACGGCACCGGCGCCGATGACCTGCGCAAGCTGGTCCTCGACGTCCGAGGCCGGCTGCACCAGATGACAGGCGCGGGCGACCGTCCGGCCGTCGTGGCGCTCTTCGCCGTGGCGGGCGGCCGTCCGCTGACGGTCATCGCGACGAACGAGGCGGCCCGCGAGCGCGGCCTCAAGGCGGGCGACCTGGTCCGCGCGGCCGCCAAGACCCTCGGCGGCGGCGGTGGCGGCAAGCCGGACGTCGCCCAGGGCGGCGGCCAGAACCCGGCCGCCGTTCCGGAGGCCATCAGCGCCGTCGAGCGTCTCGTCGTCGAGACGGTCTGACGATGAGCCTGCGCCGCGGCCGCCGCCTTGCGATCGATGTCGGTGACGCCCGGATCGGGGTCGCCTCGTGCGACCCCGACGGGGTGCTCGCCACACCGGTCGAAACCGTGCCGGGACGTGACATCCCGGCGGCCCACCGGCGGCTGCGGCAGCTCGTCGAGGAGTACGAGCCCCTGGAGGTCGTGGTCGGCCTGCCCCGCTCGCTCAGCGGGCGGGAGGGCCCGGCCGCGGCCAAGTGCCGCGCCTTCGCGATGGAACTCGCCAAGGGCATCAAGCCGGTGACGGTCCGTCTGGTGGACGAGCGGATGACCACGGTCACCGCCGCCCAGGGCCTGAGGGCATCCGGACGGAACGCCAAGAAGGGCCGTTCGGTCATCGACCAGGCGGCCGCTGTGGTGATCCTGCAGAACGCTCTTGAGACCGAACGGGTATCAGGTAATCCGCCTGGCGAGTGCGTCGAAGTGGTTGTCTGATCGCGATACGGTAACGTTCCGCGCGATGAGACGGCATTCGAACAGCCGTCGCCCACCACCAAAGAGGCGGAACCGGGTGCCACGGTAGACGGAAAACCGTGGCCTTCGTCTCGCGGCTCTAGGGGACCGATGACTGAGTATGGCCGGGGCCGTGGCTCCGAACCGTGGCACCCCGAGGACCCCCTGTACGGGGACCAGGGGTGGACCGGGCACCAGACCCAGCAGGGCCAGGTGCCTTACAGCGGTGACCCGCAGCAGCAGTACGCGCAGGAGCCGCAGTACCAGCAGCAGTACCCCGAGCAGCAGCAGTACCCGCAGCACTTCCAGCAGCCGCAGTACACCGAGCAGCCGCCGTACGCCGAGCAGCAGCAGGGCTATGCCCCGCAGCAGCCGCACGTCCAGCCGCAGCAGCCGGCGTACGACGGCCAGGGCTGGGACACCGGCCAGGACCAGTACGCGGCCGCCCTGACGGCCGACCCCTACCTCGGCGCGGAACCGTACGCCCAGCAGCCCGTCGGCGGCTACCCCGGCGAGAGCCCCGACCTGTACACCACGGCCGAGGCCTACCCGCCGCCGCAGCCCCCGGGCCGCCGCCACCTGGAGCCGGAACCGGCCGAGCAGTGGCAGGACACCGACGTGGAGACCGAGGAGCGGGGCGGAGACGACGACGGGGCCGTTCCGGCCGGCGGCGGCCGCCGTTCCGGCCGCTCGAAGGGCGGCAAGCCCAAGCAGCGCAGCGGCGCCGCCTGCCTGATCGCCAGCCTCGTCATCGTGGGTGTGCTCGGCGGTGGCGGCTACTACGGCTACACCTACCTCAAGGACCGGTTCGCCACGGCCGAGGACTACGCGGGCGAGGGCAGCGGCGAGTCGATCGACGTGGAGATCCCCAAGGGCGCTTCCCTGGCCACGATGGGTCAGATCCTCAAGAAGCACGGCGTCGTCGCGAGCGTGGAGGCCTTCACCAGCGCGGCCGCCGCCAACTCCAAGGGCAAGTCCATCCAGGCGGGCGTCTACCCGCTCAAGAAGAAGATGTCGGCCGCGGCGGCCGTCGAGGTGATGACCGACCCCTCGAAGCTGAACGTGATCACGGTCCCCGAGGGCGAGCGCAACGTGAAGGTCTACGAGGCGATCGACAAGAAGCTGGGCAAGGAGACGGGCACCACGCAGGACATCGCCAAGCGCGAAGCCAAGAACCTCGGCCTGCCGGCCTGGGCGGCCAACAACCAGAAGGCCATGGACCCGCTCGAAGGGTTCCTCTTCCCGGCCCGCTACGACCTCAGCAAGGACAGCACGCCGGAGTCCGTGCTGCGGCAGATGGTCAAGAACGCGAACGAGAAGTACGCGGCGCTCGGCATCGAGGCGAAGGCCAAGGAGCTCGGCCTGGAGAACCCGCTCCAGGTGGTCACGGTCGCGAGCCTCATCAACGCCGAGGGCATGAACCACGACGACTTCCGGAAGATGTCCGAGGTCATCTACAACCGTCTGAAGAAGACCAACGACGTCACCAACCAGAAGCTCGAATTCGACTCGACGATCAACTACCTCAAGGGCACGAGCGACATCAACGTCTCCGTCAAGGAGGCGAGGACCCTCGACCACGCCTACAACACCTACTTCTACAAGGGCCTCCCCCCGGGTCCGATCGGCAACCCCGGAGACGACGCCCTGAACGCCACGCTCAACCCCGACCAGGGCGGCTGGATGTTCTTCGTTTCGGTCGACGGGAACAAGACCACCTTCACCCAGTCCTATGACGAACACGTCAAACTGGTCGATGAGTTCAACGCTCGGCAGAAGCAGAAAAACGGCGGGTAGGTAGGTAGGACATGTCACGCATAAGGGCCGCGGTGCTGGGTTCGCCCATCGAGCACTCCCTCTCACCGGTGCTGCACCGCGCCGCCTACCGGGAGCTCGGCCTCGACGGCTGGTCGTACGACCGGTTCGAGATCGACGAGGCCGCGCTCCCCGGATTCATCGCCGGCCTCGGCCCCGAGTGGGCCGGGCTGTCGCTGACCATGCCGCTCAAGCGGGCGGTCATCCCGCTGCTCGACGGCATCAGCGACACCGCCGCCTCGGTCGAGGCGGTCAACACGGTCGTCCTCACCGAGGACGGCCGCCGTCTCGGCGACAACACCGACATCCCCGGCATCGTCGCCGCGCTCCACGAGCGCGGCATCGACAAGGTGCCGTCCGCCGCCATCCTGGGCGCCGGAGCCACCGCCTCCTCGGCGCTCGCCGCGCTCTCGCGGATCTGCTCCGGCGAGGTGACGGCGTACGTCCGCTCGCGCGCCCGCGCCGAGGAGATGCGGCAGTGGGGCGAGCGGCTCGGGGTGCCCGTGCGCACGGCCGACTGGGAGGAGGCGGCGCAGGCGCTGCGCGCGCCGCTGGTGATCGCCACCACCCCCGCCGGGACGACGGACGCGCTGGCCACCGCCGTCCCCGAGCACCCCGGCACCCTCTTCGACGTCCTCTACGACCCCTGGCCGACCGCTCTCGCGGCGGCCTGGTCCCGGCAGGGCGGCAAGGTCATCGGCGGCCTGGACCTGCTCGTCCACCAGGCCGTGCTCCAGGTCGAGCAGATGACGGGGCGGCCCACCGCGCCGCTCGCCGCCATGCGGGCGGCCGGTGAAGCGGCGCTCCTGGCCCGCCACTGAGGGACACCTGATGCTTTGCCGGGGCTGATCTTGCCCTGCCGTCCGAGCACCGCCACTGTGGGGACGGGTGCGGCGCCGTCCGACAGTTGGACCGAGGGCGGCGCACCGGCCCGGACATGGGAGGATCGGGTATGGCGGGTCCGGGCCGCGCACCCGATCGCGCCGTCGCTGTACCAGGCGCGAGCATGAGGAGCATCGTTGAGCAGGTTGCGTTGGCTGACCGCCGGGGAGTCGCACGGACCGGCGCTGGTAGCGACGCTGGAGGGGCTTCCCGCCGGCGTCCCGGTCACCACCGAGCTGGTGGCCGACCACCTGGCCCGGCGCCGGCTCGGCTACGGCCGCGGTGCCCGGATGAAGTTCGAGCAGGACGAGATCACCTTCCTCGGCGGTGTCCGCCACGGACTGTCGCTGGGGTCCCCGGTCGCCGTCATGATCGGCAACACCGAGTGGCCGAAGTGGGAGAAGGTCATGTCGGCCGACCCCGTCGACCCATCGGAGCTGAAGGAGACCGGCCGTAACGCGCCGCTGACCCGCCCGCGGCCCGGCCACGCCGACCTCGCCGGCATGCAGAAGTACGGCTTCGACGAGGCCCGGCCGATCCTGGAGCGCGCCAGCGCCCGGGAGACCGCCGCCCGCGTCGCCCTCGGTGCGATCGCCCGGTCCTTCATCAAGGAGGCCGCGGGCATCGAGATCGTCTCGCACGTGGTGGAACTGGCCGCGGCCAAGGCCCCGTACGGCGTCTACCCGACCCCCGCCGACGTCGACAAGCTCGACGCCGACCCCGTGCGCTGCCTCGACGCGGACGTGAGCAAGGCGATGGTCGCGGAGATCGACCAGGCCCACAAGGACGGCGACACCCTCGGCGGCGTCGTCGAGGTCCTCGCCTACGGGGTCCCCGTAGGGCTCGGCTCGCACGTCCACTGGGACCGCCGGCTGGACGCACGCCTGGCCGCCGCCCTCATGGGCATCCAGGCCATCAAGGGCGTCGAGGTCGGCGACGGCTTCGAGCTCGCCCGCGTGCCCGGCTCGAAGGCGCACGACGAGATCGTCTCCACCCCCGAGGGCCTCAAGCGGACCTCCGGCCGCTCCGGCGGCACCGAGGGCGGGCTGACCACCGGCGAGCTGCTGCGCGTACGGGCCGCCATGAAGCCCATCGCGACCGTGCCGCGCGCCCTGGCGACCGTCGACGTCTCGACCGGTGAGGCGACCGTGGCCCACCACCAGCGCTCCGACGTGTGCGCCGTGCCCGCCGCGGGCATCGTGGCCGAGGCCATGGTCGCGCTCGTGCTGGCCGACGCGGTCGTCGAGAAGTTCGGCGGCGACTCCGTCCCCGAGACCCGGCGCAACGTCCAGTCGTACCTCGACCACCTGCAGATCCGGTGACCGGCGGACCACTGGTCGTCCTCGTCGGCCCCATGGGTTCCGGCAAGTCCACCGTGGGCAGCCTGCTCGCGGAGCGGCTCGGCGTCCCCTACCGCGACACGGACGCCGACATCGTCGCCACCCAGGGCCGGGAGATCTCTGACCTGTTCATCGACGAGGGCGAGCCGTACTTCCGTGAGCTGGAGCGGCAGGCGGTCGCGGCCGCCGTCGCCGAGCACACCGGAGTCCTCGCCCTCGGCGGCGGCGCCGTCCTCGACGAGGGCACCCGCGAGCTGCTGACCGGCCTGCCCGTCGTCTATCTGTCGATGGACGTCGAGGAAGCCGTACGGCGCGTCGGCCTCGGCGCCGCGCGCCCGCTGCTCGCCGTCAACCCGCGCCGCCAGTGGCGCGAGCTGATGGACGCCCGGCGCCCCCTGTACACCGAAGTCGCGCGCGTCGTGGTGGCCACCGACGACCGCACACCCGAAGAGGTCGCCCAGGCGGTCCTCGACGCTCTGGAGTTGAAGGACGTATGACAGACCAGGTGACGCGGATCCACGTCGGCGCGAGCGCCGGCCATGACGCGTACGACGTGCTGGTCGGCCGGCAGCTGCTCGGCGAGCTCGGCTCCCTGATCGGTACGAAAGCCCGGCGGGTCGCCGTGATCCACCCCGAGGCCCTGGCCTCGACCGGTGAGGCACTGCGCGACGACCTCGCCGACCAGGGCTACGAGGCGGTCGCCATCCAGGTGCCGAACGCCGAGGAGGCCAAGACGGCAGAGGTGGCCGCGTACTGCTGGAAGGCGCTCGGCCAGTCCGGCTTCACCCGCACCGACGTCATCGTCGGCGTCGGCGGGGGATCCACCACCGACCTCGCGGGCTTCGTCGCGGCCACCTGGCTGCGCGGGGTGCGCTGGATCGCCGTACCGACCACCGTCCTGGCGATGGTGGACGCGGCGGTCGGCGGCAAGACCGGCATCAACACCGCCGAGGGCAAGAACCTGGTGGGCGCATTCCACCCGCCGGCCGGGGTGCTGTGCGACCTCGCCGCGCTGGACTCCCTGCCCGTCAACGACTACGTCAGCGGCCTCGCCGAGGTCATCAAGGCCGGATTCATCTCCGACCCGGTGATCCTCGACCTCATCGAGGAGGACCCGCAGGCGGCCCGCACGCCCACCGGCCCGCACACCGCCGAACTGATCGTGCGCTCCATCCAGGTCAAGGCCGATGTGGTCTCCAGCGACCTCAAGGAAGCCGGACTGCGCGAGATCCTCAACTACGGTCACACGCTCGCGCACGCCATCGAGAAGAACGAGCGCTACAAGTGGCGCCACGGCGCGGCCGTGTCGGTCGGCATGGTCTTCGCCGCCGAGCTCGGCCGGCTCGCGGGCCGGCTGGACGACGCGACGGCCGACCGGCACAAGGCGGTGCTCGCCTCGGTGGGGCTGCCGCTGACCTACCGCGGCGACCAGTGGCCCAAGCTGCTGGAGACCATGAAGGTCGACAAGAAGTCCCGCGGCGACCTGCTGCGCTTCATCGTCCTCGACGGGCTGGCCAAGCCGACCGTCCTGGAAGGCCCGGACCCGGCCGTGCTCGTGGCCGCGTACGGAGAGGTCGCCGCCTGACCGCCGCCCGGCCCTGAGCCTGAGCCGCCGCCCGGCCCTGCGCGACGCCGGGCTGAGTTCCGCCTCACAGTGCTGGTGGACGGCCGGGCCCCCAGGGTCATATAACGTTCTCGCATCAGTCGCCGGAACGAGACGGAGTGGCAGCGGATGCAGCACGGAGTGGGGGGCGGGAGCGCGGGCTGGGGGCAGTCGGGACAGCACCCGGCGGCGCCTTCGCAGCCACCGATACCCCCGGCGCAGGGCTGGCCGGGGACACCGCCGCCTCCCCTGCCCTCGGTACCGCAGGGGTCGGAAGCCACCGGGCACATCCCGCTGCCGCCCGCGGCGGCGGGTACGGGAGGCGCCACCCTCGCCGTGCTGCTGATCGGGCCGGCGGGCGCGGGCAAGACCACCGTGGCCCGGCACTGGGCCGGCACCCGGCCGGTGCCGACGGCCCATGTGAGCCTGGACGACGTCCGGGAGTGGGTGTGCTCGGGCTTCGCGGACCCGCAGTCGGGGTGGAACGACCACTCCGAGGCCCAGTACCGCCTGGCCCGGCGCACCTGCGGTTTCGCCGCCCGCAACTTCCTGGCGAACGGGATCTCCTGCATCCTCGACGACGCGGTCTTCCCGGACCGGCCGGTGGTGGGGCTGGGCGGCTGGAAGCGGCACGTGGGGCCCGCGCTGCTGCCGGTGGTCCTGCTGCCGGGCCTGGAGATCGTCCTGGAGCGCAACGCGGCCCGTTCCGGCAACCGCCGGCTCTCGGACGAGGAAGTCGCGCGGATCCACGGCCGGATGGCCGGGTGGTACGGCTCCGGCCTGCCGATCATCGACAACTCCCAGCTCGATGTGGAGGGCACGGCGCGCGCCCTCGACGAGGTGCTCGCCCGAGCCATCACGGCTCCGGCGGCCTGGTAGCCCGGCCGGGGCCGGGTCCGGGCGGCGTGCCCGGCCCCGTCCGGACGCGCTCGTCGGGCCGGATCCGCGCCGCGCTCGTAGGCTCGAAGACATGTCAGACGTGTACGCCGCCCGCCGGAGCCTGCTTCGCGACCGCTGTGCCGCCGCGGGGAACGCCGCCGCACTGATCACGCGTCCGTCGAACGTCCGCTATCTCTCCGGGGCCTCCCCGCTCGGCGCCGTACTGCTGGTCGGACCGGCCGAGGACGTGCTGTTCTGCGCCGGCGCGCCCACCGGCGAGTCCGACGAGGGACGCCTCGACGACCGGCTCAGACTCTCCCTGCTGTCGAGCCCCGGTGGCGACCCGGCCGTGGCGGCGGCCGACATGGCCGCGGGCGCACGCGCCGACTCCCTCGCGGTGGAGGAGCACCACCTCACCGTGGGGCGGCACCGTGCCCTGCACTCGGTCGCCCCCGACCTGCGCCTGGCCGACCTCGGGACCGCCGTCGAGCAGCAGCGCCTCGTCAAGGACGAGGAGGAGATCGCCTGCCTGCGGATCGCCGCCGAGATCGCCGACCAGGCCCTCGGCGAGCTGCTGGAATCGATCCTCGTCGGGCGTACGGAGCGGCACCTCGCGCTGGAGCTCGAACGCCGGCTCGTCGACCACGGCGCGGACGGGCCCGCCTTCCCGACCTCCGTCGGCACCGGGCCGCACTCCGGCCGCTCCCGGCACCGGCCCTCCGACCGCAGGGTGGAGGAGGGCGATTTCCTCTCCGTCTGCCTCGGCGCCAACTACCGCGGCTACCGGTGCGAGATCGGCCGCACCTTCGTGATCGGCACCACCCCGGCGGACTGGCAGATCGAGCTGTACGACCTCGTCTTCGCCGCCCAGCGGGCCGGACGCGAGGCGCTGCTGCCCGGGGCCGCGTACCGCGATGTCGACCATGCCGCACGCTCCGTACTGGACTCCGCCGGCCACGGGGAATCCGTCGCTCCGTGGACCGGACACGGTGTCGGTCTCGAAATCGACGAGGACCCGCAGCTTGCACCTACGGCAATGGGTAAACTGGACGCTTGCGTGCCGGTCACCGTCGAACCGGGGGTTCACCTCCCTGGCCGGGGCGGCGTCCGGATCGATGACACGCTCGTCGTACGCCCCGAGGCGGACGGCGGTCCCGAGCTACTCACCATTACGACCAAGGAGCTGCTCGCGCTCTAGCCCGCTGCCGGGCTGTGCGCGCACCCGTGGTCTTCCAGTGCAGGAGATTCCGCAACCGTGGCTTCCACGAACGACCTCAAGAACGGCATGGTGCTCAAGCTCGACGGTGACCAGCTCTGGTCCGTCGTCGAGTTCCAGCACGTCAAGCCCGGCAAGGGCCCGGCCTTCGTGCGCACCAAGCTCAAGCACGTGCTCTCCGGCAAGGTCGTCGACAAGACCTTCAACGCCGGCACGAAGGTCGAGACGGCCACTATCGACCGCCGTGACATGCAGTTCTCGTACATGGACGGCGACTACTTCGTCTTCATGGACATGAGCACCTTCGACCAGCTCATGGTCGACCGCAAGGCCGTCGGCGACGCCGCCAACTTCATGGTCGAGGGCTTCACCGCCTCCGTCGCGCAGCACGAGGGCGAGGTGCTCTACGTCGAGCTCCCGGCCGCCGTCGAGCTCACGATCGAGCACACCGACCCGGGTGTCCAGGGTGACCGCTCCACCGGCGGCACCAAGCCGGCCAAGCTGGAGACCGGTTACGAGATCCAGGTCCCGCTCTTCGTCACCACCGGCGAGAAGGTCAAGGTCGACACCCGCACCAGCGCCTACCTCGGCCGGGTGAGCAGCTAACCGTGGCTGCCCGGAGCAACGCGCGCAAGCGCGCCTTCCAGATCCTGTTCGAGGCCGACCAGCGCGGGGTGCCCGTGCGCGAGGTCCTCGCGGACTGGATCCGCCACACGCGGTCGGACGACCGGCAGCCGCCGGTCAGCGCCTTCACGATGGATCTCGTCGAGGGATACGCCGACAAGGTGAACCGCATCGACGACCTGATCATCACCTACGCCGTGGACTGGGACCTCGACCGCATGCCGGTCGTGGACCGGAACATCCTGCGGCTCGGTGCGTACGAGCTGATCTGGGTGGACGACACCCCGGACGCCGTGGCCATCGACGAGGCCGTCCAGCTCGCGAAGGAGTTCTCGACGGACGAGTCTCCCTCGTTCGTGAACGGGCTGCTGGCCCGTTTCAAGGACCTTAAGCCGAGCCTGCGCCGAAGCGAGAGCTGACACCGTACGGAACACGGAACCACCGGCACCGCGCCCGACGGAAGGGCCCGCAGCGTACGCCGTACGCGCTGCGGGCCCTTCCGTCGGTCCGTACGACGTCCATTTCCGTATGACGTGCTGGCCCTCGGGGCGTCCCGCACGTCCCGGGCGGCGGATACGAAAAACCGGTGGGCGCCGGAGGCCTCTCGGCTTCCCGGCACCCACCGGTAAACGTTTCTGCTGGCCTGGGGCCCAGGGCTCAGACGTCCTCGTGCGCCACGGCGCGACGGGCGTCCGCGTCCAGCACGCCCCAGCTGATCAGCTGCTCGGTCAGGACCGAAGGCGACTGGTCGTAGATGACGGCCAGGGTGCGCAGGTCGTCCTGGCGGATCGACAGCACCTTGCCGTTGTAATCGCCGCGCTGGCTCTGGATGGTCGCCGCGTAACGCTGCAGCGGGCCGGCCTTCTCGGCCGGCACGCCCGCCAGGCGCTCCAGGTCGAGACGGAGCTTCGGCGGCGGCTCGGCCGCTCCGCCGGGAGTCGTACCCGGCAGCAGTTCCTGCACCGGCACCCCGTAGAAGTCCGCCAGCTCGGCAAGGCGCTGGACGGTCACGGCGCGGTCGCCGCGCTCGTAAGAACCGACCACGACGGCCTTCCACCGGCCCTGGGACTTCTCCTCGACACCATGGAGGGAAAGGCCCTGCTGGGTGCGGATGGCGCGGAGCTTGGCCCCGAGCTGTTTGGCGTATTCGCTGGACATAACGCTCCCGGACGCTGTGACGCTGTGACGACATGGACGCTGTGACGACATGGACCACGTGCGGCTCCGCCGCGCGGCTGGTAACTCACTGTGAGGTTACGCAGCGTTACTTGGATGCGTCAAGCCGAATGGTCTTTCCCCGCCCCTCGCGGGCGGGCCCGGCGCCGTCCTGGCGGCCGCCCGGCGCGGGCGGGTGCACGACGGCCGGAATGACCCTGGTACGGTGAGAGGCGTACATCAGACGTCCTTTAAGGTCCGTCCCGTGAGGCGGAGAAGGAGGTCCTTTTCATGGACACTCAGAACACCGCTCAGATCGATGAGCAAACCGATGCCATGCGCCCCGTACTCGAAGCGCAGGACATCGCGCGGGTACTGACCCGCATCGCCCACGAGATCGTCGAACGCGCCAAGGGTGCCGACGACGTGGTGCTCCTCGGCATCCCCACCCGCGGTGTCTACCTCGCCCGCCGGCTGGCCGCCAAGCTCGACGAGATCACCGGTTCGAAGATCCCGGTCGGCTCCCTCGACATCACCATGTACCGCGACGATCTGCGGATGAAGCCCGCCCGCGCGATCGGCCGTACCGAGATCCCCGGCGGCGACCTCGACGGCCGCCTCGTCGTCCTCGTCGACGACGTGCTCTTCTCCGGCCGGACCATCCGCGCCGCCCTCGACGCGCTCGGCGACCTCGGCCGCCCCCGCGCCGTACAGCTGGCGGTCCTCGTCGACCGCGGCCACCGCGAACTTCCGATCCGCGCCGACTACGTGGGCAAGAACCTCCCCACCTCGCTGCGGGAGACCGTCAAGGTCCAGCTCCAGGAGGAGGACGGCCGCGACGCCGTGCTGCTCGGCCAGCGGACCGCCCAGGCAGCCGGGCAGTAGTCCTTACGAGTGAAAGGGCCTCCCACGGGGGTCCTGCGCCGTGCCGTGCCCCGGCCTGTCCTGCCCCGCCCCGTCCGCACCCCTAGTCAGTCAGTCCGCCTGCCTGCCCTCCAGCCCTACGGAGCCATCCAGATGAAGCGCCACCTCATCTCGGCCGCCGATCTCACGCGCGACGACGCCGTCCTGATCCTCGACACCGCCGAGGAGATGGCCCGGGTCGCGGACCGGCCGATCAAGAAGCTGCCCACCCTGCGCGGCCTGACCGTCGTCAACCTCTTCTTCGAGGACTCGACCCGCACCCGGATCTCCTTCGAGGCGGCCGCCAAGCGGCTGTCCGCCGACGTCATCAACTTCTCCGCCAAGGGCTCCTCGGTTTCCAAGGGCGAATCCCTGAAGGACACCGCCCTGACCCTGGAGGCCATGGGCGCGGACGCGGTCGTCATCCGCCACCACGCCTCCGGCGCGCCCTACCGGCTCGCCACGTCCGGCTGGATCGACTCCGCCGTCATCAACGCCGGCGACGGCACCCACGAGCACCCCACCCAGGCCCTGCTGGACGCCTTCACCATGCGCCGCCGCCTGGTCGGCCGCGACGCCGGTCTGGGCAAGGACCTGAACGGCCGCCGCATCACCATCGTCGGCGACGTCCTGCACAGCCGGGTGGCCCGGTCCAACGTCCAGCTGCTGCACACCCTCGGCGCCGAGGTGACCGTCGTGGCCCCGCCCACCCTGGTCCCGATCGGCGTCGAGAGCTGGCCCTGCGAGGTCTCGTACAACCTGGACGAGGTGCTGCCGAAGTCCGATGCGGTGATGATGCTGCGTGTGCAGCGCGAACGCATGAACGCCGCCTTCTTCCCGACCGAGCGCGAGTACTCCCGCCGGTACGGGCTCGACGGCGAGCGCATGGCGAAGATGCCCGAGCACGCCATCGTGATGCACCCCGGCCCCATGAACCGCGGCATGGAGATCACCGCCCAGGTCGCCGACTCGGACCGCTGCACGGCCGTCGAGCAGGTCGCCAACGGGGTCTCCACCCGGATGGCCGTCCTGTACCTGCTGCTCGGAGGATCCGAGCCCGCCGTCACCACCACCCCCGCCGCCGCCCGTACCGAGGAGAGCAAGTAAAGATGAGCAAGATCCTGATCCGTGGCGCGAAGGTACTCGGTGGCGAGGCGCAGGACGTCCTGATCGACGGCGAGACCATCGCCAGGGTCGGTGCCGGACTGTCCGCCGAGGGCGCGACCGTCATCGAGGCCGAAGGCCAGGTGCTCCTCCCCGGCCTCGTCGACCTCCACACCCACCTGCGCGAGCCCGGCCGCGAGGACTCCGAGACCGTCCTCACCGGCACCCGGGCCGCCGCCTCCGGCGGGTACACCGCCGTCTTCGCCATGGCGAACACCTTCCCGGTCGCCGACACCGCCGGCGTCGTCGAGCAGGTCTGGCGCCTGGGCAAGGAATCCGGCTACTGCGACGTGCAGCCCATCGGCGCCGTCACCGTCGGTCTGGAGGGCAAGCAGCTCTCCGAGCTGGGCGCCATGCACGACTCCGCCGCCCGCGTCACCGTCTTCTCCGACGACGGCAAGTGCGTCGACGACGCCGTGATCATGCGCCGCGCCCTGGAGTACGTGAAGGCCTTCGGCGGCGTCGTCGCCCAGCACGCCCAGGAGCCCCGCCTCACCGAGGGCGCCCAGATGAACGAGGGCGTCGTCTCCGCCGAGCTCGGTCTCGGCGGCTGGCCCGCCGTCGCCGAGGAGTCGATCATCGCCCGGGACGTCCTCCTCGCCGAGCACGTCGGCTCCCGCGTCCACATCTGCCACCTCTCCACCGCCGGCTCCGTCGAGATCGTCCGCTGGGCCAAGGCCCGCGGCATCGACGTCACCGCCGAGGTCACCCCGCACCACCTCCTCCTCACCGAGGAGCTCGTGCGCTCGTACAACGCGGTCTACAAGGTCAACCCGCCGCTGCGCACCGAGCGCGACGTCATGGCCCTGCGCGAGGCCCTCGCCGACGGCACGATCGACATCGTCGCCACCGACCACGCTCCGCACCCGCACGAGGACAAGGACTGCGAGTGGGCCGCCGCCGCCATGGGCATGGTGGGCCTGGAGACGGCGCTCTCCGTCGTCCAGCAGACGATGGTGGAGACCGGACTGCTCGACTGGGCGGGCGTCGCCGAGCGGATGTCCTTCGCCCCGGCGCGCATCGGCGGCCTGGGGAACCACGGCCGTCCCGTCTCGGCAGGTGAACCCGCGAACCTGACCTTGGTCGATACCTCGTACCGTGGTGTCGTGGACCCCGCGCACTTCGCTTCCCGCAGCCGCAACACGCCTTACGAGGGCCGTGAACTGCCGGGTCGCGTCACTCACACCTTCCTGCGGGGCCGGGCAACGGTCGTGGACGGGACGCTGGCGTGACACCTGCAGTAATCCAACTGGCCGCCGAGGCCGTCGAGCGACAGTCGGCGGAGGTGACGGACGTCGGCGCGCGCATCGCGTGGGTGGCCGGTCTGCTCGTCTTCATCGCCTTCGTGTACTGGCTGATGCGGCAGGGCTGGAAATGGCGCGGCGCTCTGCAGAACGATCTGCCGGAGCTGCCCGCCGCCCCCGACGGTCTCCCCGAGCACCGGCTGGCCCTGACCGGCCGGTACCACGGGTCCACCACCGCCGGGCAGTGGCTCGACCGGATCGTCGCCCACGGTCTGGGCCTGCGCAGCCGGGTGGAGCTCACGCTCACCGACGCGGGCCTCGACGTGGTCCGTCCGGGGGCCAACGACTTCTTCGTACCGGCCGCGCAGCTGCGCGGCGCCCGCCTCGACAAGGGAATCGCGGGCAAGGTACTCACCGAGGGCGGTCTGCTCGTCGTCACCTGGACGCACGGCGACAAGCTGATCGACTCCGGATTCCGCTCCGACCGCGCGGCCGAACACGCCGCCTGGGTCGAAGCCCTCAACCTCATGAACTCATCCACCACGACGGAAGGCGCCGAACGATGACGACCTCCACCAGGGGAGCAGCCAAAGCTCCCGCCGTACTCGTCCTGGAGGACGGTCGGATCTTCCGCGGCCGTGCCTACGGCGCTGTGGGGGAGACCTTCGGCGAGGCCGTGTTCTCCACCGGCATGACCGGCTACCAGGAGACCCTCACCGACCCGTCGTACCACCGGCAGGTCGTCGTGATGACCGCCCCGCACGTGGGCAACACCGGCGTCAACGACGAGGACCCCGAGTCCGCCCGGATCTGGGTGGCCGGCTACGTCGTACGCGACCCCGCGCGCGTCCCGTCCAACTGGCGCTCCCAGCGCTCGCTGGACGAGGAACTGGTCACCCAGGGCGTCGTCGGGATCTGCGGCATCGACACCCGCGCCCTGACCCGCCACCTGCGCGAGCGCGGCGCCATGCGCGTCGGCATCTTCTCCGGGGCCTCCGTCGCGGACGACGCGGCCCTGCTCGCCCGCGTGCGCCAGGCCCCGCAGATGAAGGGCGCGAACCTCTCCGCAGAGGTCGCCACCAAGGAGGCCTACGTCGTCCCCGCGATCGGTGACAAGAAGTTCACCGTGGCCGCCGTCGACCTCGGCATCAAGGGCATGACCCCGCACCGGATGGCCGAGCGCGGCATCGAGGTGCACGTGCTGCCCGCCACCGCCACCATCGATGACGTGTACGCGGTCAACCCGGACGGCGTGTTCTTCTCCAACGGCCCGGGCGACCCGGCCACCGCCGACGGTCCCGTCGCCCTCATGCAGGGCGTCCTGGAACGCAAGACCCCGCTCTTCGGCATCTGCTTCGGCAACCAGATCCTCGGCCGCGCCCTCGGCTTCGGCACCTACAAGCTGAAGTACGGCCACCGCGGCATCAACCAGCCGGTGCAGGACCGCACCACCGGCAAGGTCGAGGTCACCGCGCACAACCACGGCTTCGCCGTCGACGCGCCCCTCGACAAGGTCTCCGAGACGGCCTACGGCCGCGCCGAGGTCTCCCACGTCTGCCTGAACGACCAGGTCGTCGAGGGCCTCCGGCTGCTCGACCGGCCGGCCTTCAGTGTCCAGTACCACCCCGAGGCGGCTGCCGGCCCGCACGACGCCGCGTACCTCTTCGACCGCTTCACGTCTTTGATGGAAACCGCCCTGATGGAGGCCGAGCGTGCCTAAGCGCACCGATATCCAGTCCGTCCTGGTCATCGGCTCCGGCCCGATCGTCATCGGCCAGGCCGCCGAGTTCGACTACTCAGGCACCCAGGCCTGCCGCGTCCTCAAGGCCGAGGGCCTGCGGGTGATCCTGGTCAACTCCAACCCGGCGACGATCATGACCGACCCGGAGATCGCCGACGCCACGTACGTCGAGCCGATCACCCCCGAGTTCGTCGAGAAGATCATCGCCAAGGAGCGCCCCGACGCGCTGCTCCCGACCCTCGGCGGCCAGACCGCGCTGAACACCGCCATCTCCATGCACGAGCAGGGTGTGCTGGAGAAGTACGGTGTCGAGCTCATCGGCGCCAACGTCGAGGCCATCAACAAGGGCGAGGACCGCGACCTCTTCAAGGGCGTCGTCGAGGCCGTCAAGGCCAAGATCGGTTACGGCGAGTCCGCCCGCTCCGTCATCTGCCACTCGATGGACGACGTCATCAAGGGCGTCGACACCCTCGGCGGCTACCCCGTCGTCGTGCGCCCCTCCTTCACCATGGGCGGCGCCGGCTCCGGCTTCGCCCACGACGAGGAAGAGCTGCGCCGCATCGCCGGCCAGGGCCTCACGCTCTCCCCGACCACCGAGGTGCTCCTGGAGGAGTCCATCCTCGGCTGGAAGGAGTACGAGCTGGAGCTGATGCGCGACACCAAGGACAACGTCGTCGTCGTCTGCTCCATCGAGAACTTCGACCCGATGGGCGTCCACACCGGTGACTCGATCACCGTCGCCCCGGCCATGACGCTCACCGACCGCGAGTACCAGCGGCTGCGCGACATCGGCATCGCGATCATCCGCGAGGTCGGCGTCGACACCGGCGGCTGCAACATCCAGTTCGCCATCGACCCGGTCGACGGCCGCGTCATCGTCATCGAGATGAACCCGCGCGTCTCGCGCTCGTCGGCGCTCGCGTCGAAGGCCACCGGCTTCCCGATCGCCAAGATCGCAGCCAAGCTGGCCATCGGCTACACGCTCGACGAGGTCCCCAACGACATCACCGAGAAGACCCCGGCCTCCTTCGAGCCGTCTCTCGACTACGTCGTCGTCAAGGCCCCGCGCTTCGCCTTCGAGAAGTTCCCGCTCGCCGACGCCACCCTCACCACCACCATGAAGTCGGTGGGCGAGGCCATGGCCATCGGCCGCAACTTCACCGAGGCGCTGCAGAAGGCCCTGCGCTCCCTGGAGAAGAAGGGCTCGCAGTTCACCTTCGTCGGCGAGCCCGGGGACAAGGAAGAGCTCCTCGCCACCGCGGTGCGCCCGACCGACGGCCGCATCAACACCGTCATGCAGGCCATCCGCGCCGGCGCCACCCCGGAAGAGGTCTTCGAGTCCACGAAGATCGACCCCTGGTTCGTCGACCAGCTCTTCCTCATCAAGGAGATCGCCGACGACCTGGCCGCCGCCGACAAGCTCCACCCCGAGCTGCTCGCCGAGGCCAAGCGCCACGGCTTCTCCGACGTCCAGATCGCCGAGATCCGCGGCCTGCGCGAGGACGTCGTCCGCGAGGTCCGCCACGCCCTCGGTGTCCGCCCCGTCTACAAGACGGTCGACACCTGCGCCGCCGAGTTCGCCGCGAACACCCCGTACTTCTACTCCTCGTACGACGAGGAGTCCGAGGTCGCCCCGCGCGAGAAGCCCGCGGTCATCATCCTGGGCTCCGGCCCGAACCGCATCGGCCAGGGCATCGAGTTCGACTACTCCTGCGTCCACGCCTCCTTCGCGCTCAGCGACGCCGGCTACGAGACCGTGATGGTCAACTGCAACCCCGAGACCGTCTCCACGGACTACGACACCTCCGACCGCCTGTACTTCGAGCCGCTGACGCTCGAGGACGTGCTGGAGATCGTCCACGCCGAGACGCTGGCCGGCCCCATCGCCGGTGTCATCGTCCAGCTCGGCGGCCAGACCCCCCTCGGTCTCGCCCAGGCGCTCAAGGACAACGGCGTCCCGGTCGTGGGCACCTCGCCCGAGGCCATCCACGCCGCCGAGGACCGCGGCGCCTTCGGCCAGGTCCTCGCCGACGCCGGACTGCCCGCGCCCAAGCACGGCACCGCCACCACCTTCCCGGGTGCGAAGGCCATCGCCGACGAGATCGGCTACCCGGTCCTCGTCCGCCCGTCCTACGTGCTCGGCGGCCGCGGCATGGAGATCGTCTACGACGAGGCGCGGCTGGAGTCGTACATCGCCGAGTCCACCGAGATCTCGCCGACCCGCCCCGTGCTGGTCGACCGCTTCCTCGACGACGCGATCGAGATCGACGTCGACGCCCTGTACGACGGCACCGAGCTCTACCTCGGCGGCGTCATGGAGCACATCGAGGAAGCCGGCATCCACTCCGGCGACTCGGCCTGCGCCCTGCCCCCGATCACCCTCGGCGGCTACGACATCAAGCGCCTGCGAGCCTCCACCGAGGCCATCGCCAAGGGCGTCGGCGTCCGCGGTCTGATCAACATCCAGTTCGCGATGGCGGGTGACATCCTGTACGTACTGGAGGCGAATCCGCGCGCCTCCCGGACCGTCCCCTTCACCTCGAAGGCGACCGCCGTACCGCTCGCCAAGGCCGCTGCCCGGATCTCGCTCGGCACCACCATCGCCGAGCTGCGCGCCGAAGGCATGCTGCCGAAGACCGGCGACGGCGGCACCCTGCCGCTGGACGCGCCGATCTCCGTCAAGGAGGCCGTCATGCCGTGGTCGCGCTTCCGCGACGTCCACGGCCGCGGCGTGGACACCGTCCTCGGCCCGGAGATGCGCTCCACCGGCGAGGTCATGGGCATCGACTCCGTCTTCGGCACGGCGTACGCCAAGTCGCAGGCGGGCGCGTACGGCCCGCTGCCGACCAAGGGCCGCGCGTTCATCTCCGTCGCCAACCGCGACAAGCGTTCGATGATCTTCCCGGCGCGCGAGCTCGTCGCCCTCGGCTTCGAGCTGCTCGCCACCTCGGGCACCGCCGAGGTGCTGCGCCGCAACGGCATCAACGCCACCGTCGTGCGCAAGCTCAGCGAGGGCGAGGGCCCCGGCGGCGAGAAGACCATCGTCCAGCTGATCCACAACGGCCAGGTCGACCTCATCGTCAACACCCCGTACGGCACCGGCGGCCGCCTCGACGGCTACGAGATCCGCACGGCGGCCGTGGCGCGCGGCGTCCCGTGCCTGACCACGGTCCAGGCGCTCGCCGCCGCCGTGCAGGGCATCGAGGCGCTGGGCCACGGCGACGTGGGCGTCCGCTCGCTCCAGGAGCACGCGGAGCGCCTGATCGCGGCCCGCGACTAGCAGCCCGTACGGCCCGGACACGGGAGGGGGACACCGGTTTCACGACGGGTGTCCCCCTTCCCATGAGCGCAGAGGGATCTTCAAGACAGTGACGATGTACCAACTCTTCTTCAACCTGGTCTTCAAGCGGATGGACCCGGAGCAGGCCCACTACACGGCCTTCCGCTGGATCCGCCTCGCCGCCCGCACGCCGGTGCTGCGCACCTTCATCGCGGCCTGGCTCGCCCCCCGCTCCATGGAACTGCGCACCGAGGCCCTGGGCCTGCGGATGCACGGCCCCTTCGGGCTCGCGGCCGGCTTCGACAAGAACGCCGTCGCCATCGACGGCATGGCGATGCTCGGCTTCGACCACGTCGAGATCGGCACGGTGACGGCCGAGCCCCAGCCGGGCAACCCGAAGAAGCGGCTGTTCCGGCTGGTGCCGGACCGCGCGCTGATCAACCGGATGGGCTTCAACAACGAGGGCTCGGCGGCCGTGGCCGAGCGGCTGGCGTCCCGTCAGCCGGTCTTCAAGACGGTCGTCGGCGTCAACATCGGCAAGACCAAGGTGGTGCCGGAGGAAGAGGCCGTCGCCGACTACGTCACCTCCACCGAGCGCCTCGCCCGCCACGCGGACTACCTCGTGGTGAACGTCTCCTCGCCCAACACCCCGGGGCTGCGGAACCTCCAGGCCACCGCCTCGCTGCGGCCGCTCCTGACGGCCGTACGGGAGGCCGCGGACCGGGTGGTGACCGACCGCCGGGTCCCGCTGCTGGTCAAGATCGCGCCGGACCTGGCCGACGAGGACGTCGACGCCGTCGCCGACCTCGCGCTGGAACTGGGGCTGGACGGCATCATCGCGACGAACACCACCATCGCCCGGGAAGGCCTGGGCCTGAAGTCCTCCCCGTCCCTGGTGAAGGAGACCGGCGGCCTGTCGGGCGCCCCCGTCAAGGAGCGCTCCCTGGAGGTCCTGCGCCGTCTGTACGCCCGTGTGGGGGACCGGCTGGTCCTCGTCGGGGTCGGGGGCATCGAGAACGCCGAGGACGCCTGGCAGCGCATCCTGGCCGGTGCCACGCTGATCCAGGGCTACAGCGCCTTCATCTACGAGGGCCCGTTCTACGCCCGCGCCCTCCACAAGGGCCTGGCCGCGCGCCTGGCCGCCAGCCCGTACGCGACGCTCGCCGAAGCGGTGGGTGCCGAGACCCGAAAGGCCGCGCTGTGACCTCTGTGACCCCCTTCGGTACCCGCCTGCGCGAGGCGATGGACTCCCGTGGTCCGCTGTGCGTGGGCATCGACCCGCACGCCGCCCTGCTGGCGCAGTGGGGTCTGGGGGACGACATCGCGGGCCTGGAGCGGTTCTCGCGCACCGTGGTGGAGGCGCTGGCCGACCAGGTCGCGGTCTTCAAACCGCAGGCGGCCTTCTTCGAGCGCTTCGGCTCCAAGGGCGTCGCGGTGCTGGAGCGGACCGTGGCGGACGCCCGGGCGGCGGGCACGCTCGTCCTGATGGACGCCAAGCGGGGCGACATCGGCTCCACGATGGCGGCGTACGCCTCGGCCTTCCTGGACCCGGCCTCGCCGCTCTTCTCGGACGCGCTGACGGTGTCCCCGTACCTGGGCTACGGCTCGCTGCGCCCGGCGGTCGACCTGGCGCGGCAATCCGGGGCGGGCCTGTTCGTGCTGGCCCTGACCTCCAACCCGGAGGGCGCGGAGGTCCAGCGGGCGCTGCGCGAGGACGGCCGCACGATCGGCGCGACGATGCTGGCGCACCTGGCGTCGGAGAACGCGGGCGCGGCGCCGATGGGATCCTTCGGCGCCGTCGTCGGCGCGACGCTCGGCGACCTGTCCTCCTTCGACCTGGACATCAACGGGCCGCTGCTGGCCCCGGGCATCGGCGCGCAGGGCGCGACCGCGGCCGACCTGCCGGGGGTGTTCGGCAAGGCGGTGCGCAACGTCGTGCCCAACGTGTCGCGGGGTGTGCTGAAGCACGGCCCGGATGTGGCCGCGCTGCGCGCCCGCGCGCGGGAGTTCGCGGACGAGATCCGCGAGGCCGTCTGCGCGTAACGCCGCTGCGGGTCCGCGGCGGGCATCGGCCGCGGACCCCGCGCCCGCTCGCCGGGCGGGGCCGGAAGATCGCCTTCGACGCCGGGCGGGGCTGAAATCAGCCCCGCCGGACCGGCGCCCCGCACGACCTGACGAAATTCGAACGTCTTTCACCGGACAAAACAGGGGTATTTTGTCCGTGATGTACGGTTCAGTAGAGGCTGACCAGGACTTTTCGTTCGTTCTCGCTGACTGGAGCGGCCATGGCCGCTAGTCTCCGAGCAGAGTGAACGAGCAGCGAACGAGTTCCACCGCTGTTCGGGAGCTCGCCTGGTGTGGTGCCTTCGAGCTCCCCACCGGTCCGTATCCGACAGTTCGACATCCGAGGTGACGTAGGCGTGGCTCTTCCGCCCCTTACCCCTGAACAGCGCGCAGCCGCGCTCGAAAAGGCCGCCGCGGCTCGCCGGGAGCGGGCCGAGGTGAAGAATCGACTCAAGCACTCCGGCGCCTCCCTCCAAGAGGTCATCAAGACGGGGCAGGAGAACGACGTCATCGGCAAGATGAAGGTCTCCGCCCTGTTGGAGTCCCTGCCCGGCGTGGGCAAGGTCCGCGCCAAGCAGATCATGGAGCGCCTCGGCATCTCCGAATCCCGGCGTGTCCGAGGTCTCGGTTCCAACCAGATCGCCTCTCTGGAGCGCGAGTTCGGCAGCACCGGCGCCTGAGGCGTCGACTGAAGTTCTCCCGGCGTTCTCAGGCAGTCCTGGGAACCTGGATAATCGCTTTATGGCAGCAGAGGTTCGTCCGCGGCTGACCGTGCTCTCCGGCCCCTCGGGGGTCGGCAAGAGCACGGTCGTCGCGCATATGCGCAAGGTCCACCCCGAGGTCTGGCTCTCGGTGTCGGCCACCACCCGCAAGCCGCGGCCCGGTGAGCGACACGGAGTCCAGTACTTCTTCGTCAACGACGACGAGTTCGACAAGCTGATCGCCAACGGCGAGCTGCTGGAGTGGGCCGAGTTCGCGGGCAACCGCTACGGCACACCGCGCGGCGCGGTGCTGGAACGCCTGGACAACGGCGAGCCGGTACTGCTGGAGATCGACCTCCAGGGCGCACGGCTCGTCCGCGAGTCCATGCCCGACGCCCAGCTGGTCTTCCTGGCCCCGCCGAGCTGGGACGAACTGGTCCGCCGGCTCACCGGCCGGGGCACCGAATCGGCGGAGGTCATCGCGCGCCGACTCGAAACGGCCAAGATCGAACTCGCTGCCGAATCCGAGTTCGACAGCACCCTTGTCAATACCTCCGTCGAGGACGTGGCCCGCGAGCTGCTAGCCTTGATGGAAGTTGTCTGATCGTTGATCGATTTTCATTCGGTCAATGCTTGATCTTTCACCCATCTTCGGAAGGTAGAGCGTGTCCTCTTCCATCACTGCGCCCGAGGGCATCATCAACCCGCCGATCGACGAGCTGCTCGAGGCTACTGACTCGAAGTACAGCCTCGTGATCTACGCGGCCAAGCGCGCGCGTCAGATCAACGCGTACTACTCGCAGCTCGGTGAGGGCCTGCTCGAGTACGTCGGCCCGCTGGTGGACACCCACGTCCACGAGAAGCCGCTTTCGATCGCGCTGCGCGAGATCAACGCGGGTCTGCTGACCTCCGAGGCCATCGAGGCCCCGGCTCAGTAAGGCACCGAGAATTCCTTTCACCACAGGCCCGGCAGAACATCTGCCGGGCCTGTGGTGTGTCATGGGTGGTACGACGATCAGAAGCCGAAGGCGTCCGGCGTGCCGGACGTTTCGAAGGGGAGTGCGTGGTGGGTAAGCCGAAGGTCGTGCTGGGAGTCAGCGGCGGGATCGCCGCCTACAAGGCGTGCGAGCTGCTGCGCCGGCTGACCGAGTCCGGGCACGAGGTGCGGGTGGTGCCCACGGCGGCGTCCCTGAACTTCGTCGGCGAGGCCACCTGGGCCGCACTGTCCGGCAATCCGGCCTCCACCGACGTCTGGGAGACCGTCCACGAGGTGCCGCACGTGCGCATCGGGCAGGCGGCCGATCTCGTCGTCGTCGCACCGGCCACCGCCGACATGCTGGCCAAGGCGGCCCACGGGCTGGCCGACGACCTGCTCACGAACACCCTCCTCACCGCACGCTGTCCGGTGGTCTTCGCCCCCGCCATGCACACCGAGATGTGGGAGCACCCCGCCACCCAGGAGAACGTGGCCACGCTGCGGCGGCGCGGAGCCGTCGTCATCGAGCCCGCCGTCGGCCGGCTCACGGGCAAGGACACCGGCAAGGGGCGGCTGCCCGACCCCGACGAGATCTTCGAGGTGTGTCGGCAGGTCCTGGCCCGCGGGGTCACCGAGCCCGACCTCGTCGGGCGCCACGTGGTGATCAGCGCGGGCGGCACGCGGGAGCCGCTGGACCCGGTCCGCTTCCTCGGCAACCGCTCTTCCGGCAAGCAGGGTTACGCGCTGGCCCGCACGGCCGTCGCGCGCGGAGCCCGGGTCACCCTCGTGGCGGCCAACACCGCGCTGGCCGATCCGGCCGGGGTGGACGTCGTACGGGTGGGGACGGCCGTGCAGCTGCGGGAAGCGGTGCTCAAGGCCGCCGCGGACGCCGACGCCGTGGTGATGGCCGCGGCCGTGGCCGACTTCCGTCCCGCCGAGTACGCGGGCGGAAAGATCAAGAAGAAGGACGGGCAGGAGCCCGCGCCGGTGGCGCTCGTCCGCAATCCTGACATTCTCGCGGAGATCTCGGCCGACCGGGCGCGGGACGGACAGGTCGTGGTGGGTTTCGCCGCCGAGACCGACGACGTCCTGGCCAACGGGCGCGCCAAACTTCTGCGCAAGGGATGCGACCTTCTGGTCGTCAACGAGGTGGGCGAGTCCAAGACTTTCGGTTCCGAGGAGAACGAGGCCGTCATCCTCGCTTCTGATGGATCCGAAACGCAGGTCCCCTACGGTCCGAAGGAAGCGCTGGCGGACGTCCTGTGGGATCACGTCGCGCCGCGACTCGTGCTCCGACGCGCCTGAGCGGATCCCTTCTCCTGGGCAAATCCGTGCGTCACAATGACGTGCCGCAGGTCACACGGCTCCCATAGGGCGAGACGGGTGGACCGGCAAACGGTGGCGACCGATAAACTGCACTCGGAACGTGACCGGGCGCAGCCCCCGGTGTGGTTCCGCCAAGTGATCAGCCAGCAGCCGCTGCAACCCCAGGGAGCGATGTGTCCCGCCGCCTGTTTACCTCGGAGTCCGTCACCGAGGGCCACCCCGACAAGATCGCTGACCAGATCAGCGACACGATCCTCGACGCCCTGTTGCGGGAGGACCCGACCTCGCGTGTGGCCGTGGAGACCCTCATCACCACCGGTCTCGTGCACATCGCGGGCGAGGTGACGACGAAGGCGTACGCCCCGATCGCGCAGCTCGTCCGCGACAAGATCCTGGAGATCGGTTACGACTCCTCGAAGAAGGGCTTCGACGGCGCTTCCTGTGGTGTGTCGGTGTCGATCGGTGCGCAGTCCCCGGACATCGCGCAGGGTGTCGACACGGCGTACGAGCAGCGCGTCGAGGGTGACGAGGACGAGCTCGACAAGCAGGGCGCGGGCGACCAGGGCCTGATGTTCGGCTACGCCTGCGACGAGACGCCCGAGCTGATGCCGCTGCCGATCCACCTGGCGCACCGGCTCTCGCGCCGGCTGTCCGAGGTCCGCAAGAACGGGACCATCCCGTACCTGCGTCCGGACGGCAAGACGCAGGTCACCATCGAGTACGACGGGGACAAGGCCGTGCGCCTGGACACCGTCGTCGTGTCCTCGCAGCACGCCTCGGACATCGACCTGGATTCGCTGCTCGCTCCCGACATCCGCGAGTTCGTCGTCGAGCACGTGCTGGCCCAGCTGATCGAGGACGGCATCAAGCTGGACACCGAGGGCTACCGCCTGCTGGTGAACCCGACCGGGCGTTTCGAGATCGGCGGCCCGATGGGCGACGCCGGCCTGACCGGCCGCAAGATCATCATCGACACCTACGGCGGCATGGCCCGTCACGGCGGCGGCGCCTTCTCGGGCAAGGACCCGTCCAAGGTGGACCGCTCGGCCGCGTACGCGATGCGCTGGGTCGCCAAGAACGTCGTCGCGGCGGGACTCGCCTCGCGTTGCGAGGTCCAGGTCGCCTACGCGATCGGCAAGGCCGAGCCGGTCGGCCTGTTCGTGGAGACGTTCGGCACCGCCAAGGTCGAGGTCCAGAAGATCGAGGACGCCATCGGGCAGGTCTTCGACCTGCGCCCGGCCGCGATCATCCGCGACCTCGACCTGCTGCGCCCGATCTACGCCCAGACCGCCGCCTACGGCCACTTCGGCCGCGAGTTGCCGGACTTCACCTGGGAGCGCACCGACCGCGTCGACGCCCTGCGCGCCGCCGCCGGTCTGTAAGCCGGCCCGTAGAGCGAAGTACGCCTGACGGAAGGGCCCGGACCGGGAACGGTCCGGGCCCTTCCGCCTGTGCTCACCCGCCGGCGTTGTCGGTGCCGTTTGTAAGAATGCTGGTGTGAGCAGCGCGAACGATTCCGAGGAGCGGTCCGGGGAGCGGTCCGGGGACGGGGGTCCCGGCGGTCCGCCGCAGCAGCTCGCGCTGATGCGGGACATGGTCGCCGCGGCCAAGGCCAAAGCGCCCAAGGCGAAACCGCGCACCTGGCGGGGCGCCGCCCTGGCCCGGGAACTGCCCGTCGCCCGGATCCTCGTCAACAAGGGCGTGCTCCACCTCGACCAGCTCTGGGACTACGCCGTCCCCGAGGAACTGTCCGAGGCCGCGCAGCCCGGCGTCCGCGTCCGCGTCCGCTTCGGCGCCGGCTCCCACCAGGTGCACGGCGGCCGCCGCGAGGGCGGCGGCCTCATCGACGGCTTCATCGTCGAGCGCCGAGCCGACTCCGACTACAACGGAGCCCTGGCCGCCCTCGCCCACGTCGTCTCCCCCGAGGTGGTGCTCAGCCCGAGCATGCTGGCCCTCGCCCGGGCCGTCGCCGACCGGTACGCGGGCAGTCTGGCCGACGTGCTCCAGCTCGCCCTGCCCCCGCGCAACGCCCGCGCCGAGGCCAAGCCGTCACCGCAGCCGCTGCCCCCGCCCGCCGCGCCCGAGCCCTGCGGCTGGGAGCGGTACGGATCCGGCCCCGCCTTCCTGCGCGCCCTGGCCACCGGCGGGGCTCCGCGCGCGGTGTGGACCGCCCTGCCAGGCCCCGGCTGGGCCGACGAACTCGCCCGCGCCATGGCCGCCACCCTCGCCTCCGGCCGGGGCGCCCTCGCCGTGCTGCCCGACGGACGGACCGCCGCCCGCGTGGACACGGCGCTCACCGCCCTGCTCGGCCAGGGGCGGCACGCGCTGCTGACGGCCGAGTCCGGCCCCGAGAAGCGCTACCGGCAGTGGCTCGCCGTGCACCGCGGCTCGGTCCGGGCCGTCATAGGAACCCGCGCCGCGATGTTCGCCCCCGTACGGGACCTCGGGCTGGTCGCCATCTGGGACGACGGCGACTCCAGCCACAGCGACGACCACGCGCCCTTCCCGCACGTCCGGGAGGTACTGGAGCTGCGCGCGGTCAGCGACGGCTGCGGTTTCCTCGCCGGGAGCACCAGCTGCACTGTCGAGGCCGCCCAGCTGGTCGAGTCCGGCTGGGCGCGGCCCCTGGTGGCGACCCGGGAGACGGTGCGCGCGTGCGCCCCGCGGATCCGGACGGTGGGCGACGAACTGCTGGCCCGGGACGAGGCCGCCCGGACCGCGCGACTGCCGACGCTGGCGTGGGAGACCGTACGGGAGGGCCTGAAGACCGGGCCCGTCCTGGTACAGGTGCCGCGGCGGGGCTATGTGCCCCGGCTGGCGTGCGAGCGGTGCCGGACGCCCGCCCGGTGCACGGTCTGCGCGGGGCCGCTGGAGGCCCCCGACGAGCGGGCCCTGCAGTGCGGATGGTGCGGCCGGGGCGAACCGTCCTGGCACTGCGAGGAGTGCGGTTCCTTCCGGCTGCGGGCGCAGGTGGTCGGCGCCCGGCGGACCGCCGAGGAGCTCGGCCGGGCCTTCCCGGCCGTTCCCGTACGGACATCGGGGCGCGACCACATCCTGGACGAGGTGCCGGACCGGCCCGCGCTGGTGGTCTGCACTCCCGGCGCCGAACCGGTCGCGGCGGGCGCCGGGTACGCGGCGGCGCTGCTGCTGGACGGCTGGGCGATGCTGTCCCGGCCGGACCTGCGGGCGGGGGAGGAGGCGCTGCGCCGGTGGATCGCGGCCGCCTCGCTCGTACGGGGCGACGGGCAGGTCGTCGTGGTCGCCGAGCCGACGCTGCGGCCCGTGCAGGCGCTGGTGCGGTGGGACCCGGTCGGCCACGCGGTCCGCGAGCTCGCGGAGCGGGCCCAGCTCGGCTTCCCTCCGGTGTCCCGGATGGCGGCGGTGGCCGGGCGGGGCGAGGCGGTGGAAGCCTTCCTGGCCGCTGCCGGGCTGCCGCCGGAGGCGGAGATCCTGGGTCCCGTGCCGCTTCCGGGGCGGCGCGCAGAGCCTTCCCCGGACTCCGGCCCGGGGGACTCCCGGCCGGCGGAGCGGGCGCTGGTCCGGGTCCCGCCGGGCAGTGGCGCGGCGCTCGCCGCCGCTCTGAAGTCGGCGCAGGCCGCCCGCCTGGCGCGCGGTGTGCCGGCGTCGGAGGCGGTCCGGATCCGGATCGACCCGCCGGACATCGGCTGAACCGGCCGGATCCGCCGCCGCATCGGCCGACGGCAGTACATCGGCTCGCCCGGCCGACTCGGGGTCCCGGAGGGCAGCGGCTCCCTCGGCGACGCGGAAAACCCCCGGCGGGACGACCGTTCGGGTCGCCCGCCGGGGGCGGGGTTCAGGCACGGTGGCTCGGAGGCCGGCCGTCGGGGGTCGGCGTCCCGGCGGCTGGGAGCAGAGAGCGGATCAGCCGTTGCGGGGCCCGGGGAAGGCCGACTGGCGGGATGCGCCCGCAGCGGCCTGGGATTCCTCGCGCATGGGCTGCGGCGGCACCGAGCGCGCCGCCGGGACCGTGGGAAGCGGTCCCAGGGTCCGGGTGGTCGCCCCCTCGGCCGGCAGCTCCGCGGACTCGGCGGTCTGCGCGCGGCGGGCACCGTAGCGACGGTGCACGGCTTGCTTGGTGACACCGAGCGCCGAGCCGACCGCGTCCCACGAGAAGCCGAGCGAGCGGTCGAAGTCCACCGCTGCCGTGACCAGTGTCTCGACGCTGTCCCGCAACTCCTGCGCGAGGCGGACGGTGGGCGCGGGCGCCCGGCCGTAGACGACGAAGCCCGTGGAGGGACCTGAGCGGCGCGGGCGGTACACATTGCCGAGCTGGGCGGTGAGCGTACGCAGAGCATCCACCTGCCGCCGAACCCGCTCGATGTCCCGCACCAGCAGATGCAGGCTGGCCCGGGCTTGGGCGTCGTGGGTGGCGTGGTCGGCCATGAAGAAGCCTCTCGAACCGGTGCTGAAGGGGGGATCGGGCCGCAGACACCGTGCAAACGCGGCCCGTTTTGGTCAATCTCTCTTGACCAACGCGCCACCCGGCGCCCAGGTCACGCTGTGGGGGCGTGTCGGCATATGCGAGGGGCGCGTCCCTGTGCGTACGCCCCCTGATGGCCGTACGCGGGCCCCGGGGGGTATCCATGCCGGTCGGGCCGGCTCGCGGCGCCCGGCTGCGCACCCGCCGCGTTCTCGTCGGCAGGACACGCCCGGGCGCGCCCGCCCCCATAGACTGGTGCGCTGCTGACAGCCGAGATAGCGAGGTAGGACCCCAGTGAAGCTCGTCTTCGCAGGCACCCCCGAGGTCGCCGTGCCCGCCCTGGACGCCCTGATCGCCTCCGGGCGGCACGAGGTCGCGGCCGTCATCACCCGGCCCGACGCACCGGCCGGCCGCGGCCGGCGGCTCGTCGCCAGCCCGGTCGCCGAGCGCGCCGAGGAGGCCGGCATCGAGGTCCTCAAGCCCGCCCGGCCGCGTGACCCCGACTTCCAGGCCCGGCTGCGGGAGATCGACCCGGACTGCTGCCCGGTCGTCGCGTACGGCGCGCTGATTCCCAGGAGCGCCCTCGACATCCCCAAGCGCGGGTGGGTCAACCTGCACTTCTCGCTGCTGCCCGCCTGGCGCGGCGCCGCACCGGTCCAGCACTCGATCATGGCGGGGGACCAGGTCACCGGCGCGTCCACCTTCCTGATCGAGGAGGGGCTGGACTCCGGCCCCGTGTACGGGATCCTCACCGAGGAGATCCGGCCGACCGACACCAGCGGCGACCTGCTCACCCGGCTCGCCTTCGCCGGCGCCGGACTGCTCACCGCCACGATGGACGGCATCGAGGACGGCACCCTGCGCGCCGTCGAGCAGCCCGCCGACGGCATCTCGCTCGCGCCGAAGATCACGGTGGAGGACGCCCGGATCGACTGGACCGCCCCGGCGATGCGCGTCGACCGCGTGGTGCGCGGCTGCACGCCGGCACCGGGCGCGTGGACCGTCTTCCGAGGAGAGCGGCTCAAGCTGGTCTCGGTGGGCATGGTGCCCGACCGCACCGACCTGGCGCCCGGCGTGCTGGCACCGGCCAAGAACAACGTCTACGCGGGCACCGGCTCCCACGCCGTGGAGCTGCTCTGGGTGCAGCCGCAGGGCAAGAAGCCGATGCGCGGCGCCGACTGGGCGCGCGGGGTGCGGATCGCTCCCGGCGAGCGGCTCGGCGGGGCGGACGTAGGCTGATCCCAGGCGCCGCGCCCCGGCCGTACGCATCACCCGAATCACCCGGCGCGCGCGTGCCGCTCGTACCGCACGCGTGTCAGGCGCAGTACGCGCACCTCCGCGTACGACTCCCAGCAGTCCCCGCAGTCACAGCACTCGTACCTCGTAACCCCGGAGCACCTTTCACGTGAGCGAACAGACCGGTCGCCGACCCGCCGCCGCCGCAGGCGCGGCCGGCCAGCAGGCCAAGCGGGCCAAGCAGGCCAAGCCGCACCGCCGGCCCAAGAAGGACCCCGTGCGGATGCTCGCCTTCCAGGTGCTGCGGGCGGTGGCCGAGCGCGACGCGTACGCGAACCTCGTACTGCCCCCGCTGCTGCGCAAGGCGCGCCAGGACGAGACCTTCCAGGCCCGGGACGCGGCGCTGGCCACCGAACTGGTCTACGGGACGCTGCGCCGCCAGGGCACGTACGACGCCGTCATCAAGGCCTGCATCGACCGGCCGCTGCGCGAGGTCGACCCGCCGGTGCTGGATGTCCTCTCCCTCGGCGCGCACCAGCTCCTGGGAACCCGTATCCCCACGCACGCGGCCGTGTCCGCGAGCGTGGAACTGGCCCGCGTGGTGCTCGGAGACGGGCGCGCGAAGTTCGTGAACGCCGTCCTGCGCAAGATCGCCGCGCACGACCTGGAAGGCTGGCTGGAGCGGGTCGCGCCGCCGTACGAGGACGACGCCGAGGAACACCTCGCGGTGTACCACTCGCACCCGCGCTGGGTCGTCAGCGCCCTGTGGGACGCCCTGGGCGGCGGCCGCGCCGGGATCGAGGACCTGCTGGAGGCCGACAACGAGCGGCCCGAGGTCACCCTGGTCGCGCGGCCCGGGCGGTCCACGCCGCAGGAGCTGCTGGAGGCGGTGGGCGAGGACTCGGCGCTGCCCGGACGCTGGTCCCCGTACGCCGTGCGGATGGCCGAGGGCGGTGAACCCGGCGCGCTGGAGGCGGTGCGCGACGGGCGCGCGGGCGTCCAGGACGAGGGCAGCCAGCTCGTGGCGCTGGCCCTGGCCGCCGTACCGGTCGAGGGCCGCGACACGCGCTGGCTGGACGGCTGCGCCGGACCGGGCGGCAAGGCGGCGCTGCTCGCGGCACTGGCCGCGCAGCGCGGGGCGTTCCTGCTGGCCTCCGAGAAGCAGCCGCACCGGGCGCGGCTGGTGGAGCGCGCTCTGGCGGGCAACCCCGGTCCGTACCAGGTCATCGCGGCCGACGGCACCCGGCCGCCGTGGCTGCCGGGCTCCTTCGATCGCGTCCTGGTGGACGTCCCGTGCACCGGCCTGGGCGCGCTCCGCCGCCGCCCGGAGGCCCGCTGGCGCCGCCGCCCGGAGGACCTGGAGGGCTTCGCCCCGCTCCAGCGCGGGCTCCTGCGGGAGGCGCTGTCGGCGGTGCGGGTGGGCGGCGTCGTGGGCTACGCGACGTGCTCGCCGCACCTGGCGGAGACCCGGGTGGTCGTGGACGACGTCCTGAAGGGACGCGGCGCGGGCGCCTCGCCGGTGGCGGCCGAACTGATCGACGCCCGGCCGTACATGTCGGGTGTCCCGGCCCTGGGCGACGGCCCGGACGTACAGCTGTGGCCGCACCTGCACGGGACGGACGCGATGTACCTGGCACTGCTGAGGCGGACGGGGTAGTCGGGGGCGGGGGGTCCCCCCCCGGCTCAGTCGTGACGGCTGCCGTTCGGGAGGACGGGCCCCGTGCTTCGTACGCCGGTGCGGCGGGCGTGGGCCGCCTGTCATGGACAGCACCGTGCATAGGGAGAAACACGAAGGACAAGTGAAACGTTCTCCATGATCGTTTAAGGGATGCTACGCACCGCGGGAGATGCGGGGTCCTGGCCGGAAGCCGCTGGGGGCATGGCAGGCTTGGGGCATGGCCGCTCAGATTTCTCCCAGCATCCTGTCCGCCGACTTCTCCCGCCTCGCTGAGGAAGCGAAGGCCGTCGAGGGGGCCGACTGGCTGCATGTCGACGTCATGGACAACCATTTCGTCCCGAATCTCACCCTCGGTATGCCGATCGTCGAGTCCTTGAGCAGGGCGACGGACATCCCGCTGGATCTGCACCTGATGATCGCGGACCCCGACCGCTGGGCTCCCCAGTACGTGGAGGCCGGCGCGGGCTCGGTCACCTTCCACGCCGAGGCCGCGGCCGCGCCCGTACGACTGGCGCGGGAGATCCGGGCGCAGGGGGCGCGGGCCTCGATGGCGCTCAAGCCCGGGACGCCGATCGAGCAGTACGAGGACATCCTTCCCGAGCTCGACATGCTGCTGATCATGACGGTAGAGCCGGGCTTCGGCGGCCAGCCCTTTCTCGACATCATGCTTCCCAAGATCCGGCGCACCCGTGAGCTGATCTCCAAGCACGGTCTGGAGCTGTGGCTCCAGGTGGACGGCGGGGTCTCGGCCTCGACCATCGAACGCTGTGCCGAGGCCGGAGCCGACGTCTTCGTCGCGGGCAGCGCGGTCTACGGGGCGGTCGACCCGGCCGCCGCCGTGCGTACTCTTCGTGAGCAGGCGGACGCGGCGATCGCCCTCGCGCCGTGGGCTTGCGACCACTGAGCCAAGCCTTGATGAACAGCTCGGTGAACGGAGACTGTCCGGGCTGATCAACCGCCGTTGGATCTGACAGGATGAACGGCGAGTCGAGAGTGTGAACACGAGCGTGTGAACAGCAGTGAGGAGAACGCGGTGTCTGCAATGTCGGCGGGACGGTCAGCCCTGCGGATGGGACCCGCGGAGCTGGTGCAGGCGGCGGCCATGGCGCGCCGCTTCTACCTGGAGGGGAAGTCCAAGATCCAGATCGCCGAGGAGTTCGGCGTGAGCCGCTTCAAGGTGGCCCGGGTCCTGGAGACGGCCCTCGAACGTGACCTCGTGCGCATCGAGATCCGGGTACCGGCCGAACTGGACGCGGAGCGCTCCGACGCGCTGCGCGCCCGGTACGGGCTGCGGCACGCGGTCGTCGTGGAATCGCCGGCCGACGCCACCGAGGACGCCCCCGACCCGGAGAACCTCGGCGCGGTCGCGGCGGACCTGCTCGGCGAGCTGGTCAACGAAGGTGACGTGCTGGGACTGGCCTGGGGCCGGTCGACCATTCACATGGCCGCCTCCCTGCACCGGCTGCCGCCGTGCACCGTGGTGCAGCTGACCGGCGTGTACGACGCGGGGACCGCCGAGCGGGGGTCCGTGGAGGCGGTACGGCGGGCCGCGCAGGTCTCGGGCGGGGACGCCCACCCCATCTACGCGCCGATGCTGCTACCCGATCCGGCGACCGCGGCAGCGCTGCGCGGCCAGACCGGGATCGCGCGCGCCTTCGAGTACTTCGACAAGGTCACCGTCGCGGCCGTCTCCATCGGGTCGTGGGAGCCGGGGATCTCGACCGTCCACGACATGCTGACCGACGAGGAGCGGGCCCACTACGCCTCGCTGGGCGTGGCGGCCGAGATGTCCGCCCACCTCTTCGACTCCGAGGGGCGGCGGGTGGGACGCGACCTCGGCGAGCGCTGCATCACGGTGGAGGCGGACCGGCTGCGGCGGATCCCCGAGGTCGTGGCGATCGCCGGCGGGCTGCGCAAGGCATCGGCGATCGGGGCGGTGCTGCGCTCCGGGCTGGTGACCAGCCTGGTCACGGACACGGCCGTCGCCGACTACCTGCTGACCGAGTCGGCCCCGGGCCTGCGGCCGGCGCTGGAGCGGGCCGACCCTGACGACTGACCGAGCCTGATCGGCCCTGATGCTCGGGGCGGAGGCCACCGCTGGTGCGGATGGTGCCGGAATTGAGATCCGAACGGCGGCCCGCGAGGCGGCCCGCTGGGCGCATACTGGTTCCAATGACAAAGTCAGCAGTACCTCGCCGCCATTTGCCGTCCAGCCCGTTCAAGGCCCCCGTGGAACCGCCGCTCCGGCAGTTCAGCGTCGGCGACCGGGTTACTCACGATGAGCACGGCCTCGGCCGTGTCGTCGGTATCGAGGAGGGGATCGCCGTTCTCGTTGACTTCGGGTCGGTCCAGAAACGCATCCTGAGTCCCTACACCAAGATGGCCAAGCTCTGAGGCCAGTGGGCGATTCGCGAGCGAATCGGATATTTGGCACGATCGGTGCATGATCTTCGGGAACGTGCCCCGATCGTTGCTGCGTTTGCTGGGGGCTGTGTTCCTCTGCGCCGCGCTGGTCGGTGCGGTGGGCTGCGGCGGGAAGAAGCCCGCGCCCGCCGCCAGCGCCAGTGCCAGTGCCAGTGCTGATCTGAGCGCGGGGCCCAGCGCTTCACCCAGTGCGCCTCCCGGGGCGCCCAGTGCTGGTCGCAGTGCCGTCCCGAGTGCCGTCCCGGAGTGGGCGAGGGGGATGGCGACCGTACGGGCCGACGCCCTGCCGCGGCAGGCGCGGGACGTGCTCGCGCTGATCGACGAGGGCGGGCCGTATCCGTACCGGCAGGACGGGACCGTCTTCGGGAACTTCGAGAAGGTCCTGCCCAGGCAGAAGCGCGGCTACTACCACGAATTCACCGTGAGGACTCCGGGAGAGCGTGACCGTGGCGCCCGGCGGATCGTGACGGGGCAGGGTGGGGAGTTCTTCTACACGGACGACCACTACAAGACCTTCAAGGCGGTTCTCCGATGACCCTGGACGCGCAGCCGCTCGCGCCGGCGCTCGCAGCCGCCGAGAAGGCGGGCTGGACGACCGTACGGCTGGACCTGGACGACGTACGCGGCAAGGCCGGGCTGATGCGGCGGTGCGGGGAAGCCCTGCGGGTGCCGGAGTGGTTCGGCGGGAACTGGGACGCGCTGGCGGACGCGCTGAGGGACCTGTCGTGGCTGCCGGTGGTTCCGGGGCGGTTGGTGGCCGTGACGTCCTGGCGGGAGTTCGCCGCCGCGCGGCCGGCCGACTGGGAGACGCTGGTGGAGATCCTGGAGGAGGCCGTCGACTTCTGGCGCGAGGAGGACGGGGCGCCCGCGTTGACGGTGCTGTTGGCCGAACCGGCCCCTGGGGGCCCGCCCCAGACCTCGCGCCTCAAACGCCGACGGGGCTGACAGGCCCCTGGTGGGCGCCGTCCCCGGCCACGGCGCAGAAGGAGCCCGCTCAGAGACGTCCGGCAGGCGGATCCGTGGCGCCGCCGGGCCGGCGCCGGGACCTGGTCCACCGGGGTATGGACGCGCCGACCGCCGTCCGCCGCGCCGTCGGGACCACGATCCCGTAGGAAACGACCAGGCGGCCCGGTATGTCCTGGACGATCAGCCCGGGCGGCATACGGGCCGGGACGTGGGAGAATGAAGTACGTGCGTTTCCTCGGCTGCCCTGACGGGCAGGACGGGCCCCTCCGAATCGACTGGGATGTTCAGCACGTGCGTTTCCTCAATGACCTGAAGCCGCCGTACGACCTCACGTACGACGATGTGTTCATGGTGCCGAGCCGCTCCGCGGTCGGTTCCCGCCAGGGCGTCGACCTGTCCGCGCCCGATGGCACCGGCACCACCATTCCGCTCGTCGTGGCGAACATGACCGCCATCGCGGGCCGCCGGATGGCCGAGACGGTCGCCCGCCGCGGCGGGCTCGTCGTCATTCCGCAGGACATCCCGATCGAGATCGTCACCGACGTCATCTCCTGGGTGAAGACCCGCCACCTCGTGCTCGACACCCCGATCACGCTGGCGCCCGGCCAGACCGTCGCCGACGGGCTGTCGCTGCTGCACAAGCGCGCCCACGGCGCCGGTGTCGTCGTCGACGGCGAGGACCGCCCGATCGGCGTCGTCACCGAGCACGACCTGAGCGGTGTGGACCGTTTCACGCAGCTCTCCGAGGTCATGTCGAAGGAGCTGCTGCTCATCGACGCCGACATCGACCCCCGCGAGGCCTTCAACAAGCTCGACGCCGGCCACCGCAAGCTGGCCCCGGCCGTCGACAAGGACGGCAAGCTCGTCGGCATCCTCACCCGCAAGGGCGCGCTGCGCGCCACCCTGTACACCCCGGCCACCGACGCCAACGGCAAGCTGCGGATCGCGGCCGCCGTCGGCATCAACGGCGACTTCGCGCAGAAGGCCAAGCAGCTGCTCGACGCGGGCGTGGACACGCTCGTCATCGACACGGCGCACGGCCACCAGGAGTCGATGATCAACGCGATCAAGGCCGTCCGCGCGCTGGATCCGCAGGTCCCGATCGTGGCCGGCAACATCGTCGCCGCCGAGGGCGTCAAGGACCTCATCGACGCCGGCGCGGACATCATCAAGGTCGGTGTGGGCCCCGGCGCCATGTGCACCACCCGCATGATGACCGGCGTGGGCCGCCCGCAGTTCTCCGCGGTGCTGGAGTGCGCGGCCGAGGCGAAGAAGTACGGCAAGCACGTGTGGGCCGACGGCGGTGTCCGCCACCCGCGCGACGTGGCGATGGCGCTGGCCGCCGGCGCGTCCAACGTGATGATCGGCTCCTGGTTCGCCGGGACGTACGAGTCCCCGGGCGACCTCCAGCAGTCCGCCGACGGGCGCCTGTACAAGGAGTCCTTCGGCATGGCCTCCGCGCGCGCCGTGCGCAACCGCACCTCCGAGGAGTCCGCCTACGACCGCGCCCGCAAGGCGCTGTTCGAGGAGGGCATCTCCACCTCGCGCATGTTCCTCGACCCGGCCCGTCCGGGCGTCGAGGACCTGATCGACTCGATCATCGCGGGTGTCCGCTCCTCCTGCACCTACGCCGGTGCCGGCTCCCTCGCGGAGTTCGAGGAGAAGGCCGTCGTGGGCATCCAGTCCGCCGCCGGTTACGCCGAAGGCAAGCCGCTGCACGCCAGCTGGAGCTAGGTCCCTTTTCGCCCGTGGCCCCGGCCGTCCCCTGGTGGACGGACCGGGGCCCCGGGCGTCCCCGGGGTGGTGCGGGGTCGTGCGGGCGGGGCGCTCGGTGCTCGTCTTCCCCGCCGTTTCCCGGGGCTCCGCCCCAGACCTCGCGCCTCACACGTCGGCGGGGATGACCTCCGGCCCCGCCGCCGACCGGTCAGTACCCGGCGAGCCGGCCGTTCGGCGGTGAACTGTGCACGCCGGCCCGGTATTTGGGGATCCGAAGGGTGACCTTCATGCCGGCGCCGATACCCGTCTCGATCACCGGGCCGTACTCGTCCCCGTACACCTGTCGAATCCGCTCGTCGACATTGGGCAGCCCGATGCCGGAGGAGGATCCGCTGCGCTCCCCGGCCAGGATCCGGCGCAGCAGCGCCGGATCCATCCCGATGCCGTTGTCCTCGATGGTGATCACCGCCTCCGAGCCCGCGTCCCGGGCGGAGATGGTGATCCGGCACTCCTCGGTGGAGTCCTCCAGCCCGTGCTTGACCGCGTTCTCCACCAGCGGCTGAAGGCACAGGAAGGGCAGCGCCACCGGCAGCACCTCAGGCGCCACCTGGAGCGTCACCTTCAGCCGGTCCCCGAACCGGGCCCCGGCCAGCGCCAGATACTGCTCGATGGAGCGCAACTCGTCGGCGAGGGTGGTGAAGTCGCCGTGGCGCCGGAAGGAGTAGCGGGTGAAGTCCGCGAACTCCAGCAGCAGGTCCCGGGCCCGCTCCGGGTCCGTCCGCACGAACGAGGCGATGGCGGCGAGCGAGTTGAAGATGAAATGCGGCGAAATCTGCGCCCGGAGCGCCTTGATCTCCGCTTCCATCAGCCGCGTCCGCGAGCGGTCCAGCTCCGACAGCTCCAGCTGTACGGAGACCCAGCGCGCGACCTCGGTCGCGGCCCGCACCAGTACCGCCGACTCCCGCGACCCGTAGGCGACCAGTGCGCCCAGCACCCCGTCCTCGCCCGTGAGCGGAGCCACCACCGCCCACTTCAGCGGGCAGTCGGGCCGCTCGCACCCGGTCCGTACGCTCTGACTGCGCCCCGACTCCAGCATCTCCGTCACCCGGGCCATCGCCCGCCGCTGGTGGTGGTCGGCGCCCGGGCCGTCCCAGGCCAGCACCGCCTCCCGGTCGGTCAGACACAGTGCCTCCGTGCCCAGCAGCGACCGCAGCCGCCGGGCGGCCTTGCGGGCGGCGTCCTCGGTCAGGCCGGCGCGCAGCGGGGGAGCGGCCAGCGAAGCGGTGTGGAGGGTGTGGAAGGTGGCCCGCTCCACCGGCGTGCCGAGGTCCAGGCCGGCCGCCCGCTCACCGCGCCGGGCATGCCACCGCCCAGCCGTCCAGCCGACGCCCAGGAGCAGGGCCGCGCACGCCACCGCCAGCACGGCCGGCGCCGCCCCGGTCACCGCACCCCCCCGCGGTCCACGGCCACGTCCTCCGGCAGGTGCAGCCGGGCCAGGATGGCCGCCGTACCGCCCGGTATCCGCGAGCGGGTGCCCAGCGAGACCAGCACCATCGTCAGGAAACCGAGCGGCACCGACCACGCGGCCGGCCACGCCAGCAGCGTGTGCGTCCAGCCCGCCGGGGCCAGCCCGGCCCGCGTCGCCAGCACGGCGCTCAGCGCCGCCCCGCCGCCCGTGACCAGACCGGCCACCGCCCCCGGCGGCGTCAGCCCGCGCCACCAGATGCCCAGCACCAGCAGCGGGCAGAACGACGAGGCCGACACGGCGAAGGCCAGGCCCACCGCGTCCGCCACCGGCACGTGGCGGGCGGCCACGCTTCCGGCCAGCGGCACGAGGACCGCCACGAGTACCGCGAAGCGGAAGCTGCGCACCCCGCGCATCGGCAGCACGTCCTGGTGCAGCACCCCGGCCACCGCCATGGTCAGCCCCGAAGCCGTCGACAGGAAGGCGGCGAAGGCGCCCCCGGCCAGCAGCGCCCCCAGCAGTTCGCCGAGCAGTCCGCCCAGCATGCGGTCCGGCAGCACGAGCACCGCCGCGTCCGTGTCGCCGGTGAGGGCGAGCTCGGGTGCGTAGATCCGGCCCAGCGCCCCGTACACCGGCGGCAGCAGGTAGAAGGCACCGACCAGCCCGAGCACGACCAGCGTGGTCCGCCGCGCGGCCCGCCCGTTGGGGCTGGTGTAGAAGCGCACCGCCACGTGCGGCAGGCCCATGGTGCCCAGGAACGTGGCCAGGATCAGGCCGTACGTCGCGTACAGCCGGTACTCCTTCCCGTCCTCGGACAGCGGCTCGGACCAGCTGGACATGCCGGGACCGGCCTCGGCCCGGGTCTGCGGGACGGCGGTCTGCGGGGCGAACTCCAGCCGCGTGCCCGCCCGTAAGGAGTGCTGCCCGGCGGCGAGGGTCACCGGAGCAGCCTCGTGCGCATGCCCGTCGACCTGGCCCGTCACGGTCAGCGTGAGCGGTGCGTCCACGGCCAGCCGTACGTCCTCGGCGAGCGTGACCGAGGTGTGCGTGCGGAAGACGGCCGGCGCGTCGAAGGTGGCGCGCGGCGCGCCGTCCCCGGCCCAGGCGGCGATCAGGAAGAAGGCGGGCACCAGCAGGGCGGTGAGCTTGAGCCAGTACTGGAAGGCCTGCACGAAGGTGATGCTGCGCATGCCGCCGGCGGCCACGGCCGCGCTCACCACGGTGGCGACGACCACCCCGCCGGCCCAGTGCGGGGCACCCGTCAGGATCTCCAGGGTCAGTCCGGCGCCCTGGAGCTGGGGCAGCAGGTACAGCCAGCCGACCCCGACGACGAACAGCACCGCGATCCGGCGCACCGCCTGCGACTCCAGGCGGGCTTCGGCGAAGTCGGGCAGCGTGTAGGCGCCCGAGCGGCGCAGCGGGGCCGCCACCAGGATCAGCAGCACCACGTACCCGGCGGTGTAGCCCACCGGGTACCAGAGCATCTGGGGCCCTTGCAGCAGCACCAGCCCCGCCACGCCGAGGAAGGAGGCGGCGGAGAGGTACTCCCCGCTGATGGCCGCCGCGTTCAGGCGGGGGCCGACGGTGCGGGAGGCGACGTAGAAGTCGGAGGTGGTCCGGGATATCCGCAGACCCAGCGCGCCGACCAGGACCGTGGCCAGGACGACGACGGTGACCGCGGTCAGCGCGTACGTCTGGTTCACCGGTCGGTCCTTCGGCGGGGCGGGGGGCGGGGGCGGCGGCAGGCAGGGGCGAACCGGAGTCTATGCATCCCCGCGGGCCCGGCGACAGACATGATCCGGCCGGGGCCCGGCCGGTCGGGGCCGTCGCGCCGGGCCGGGCCCTGCCGGTACGCCCGCACCCCGAGGCCCGGCACCCGCCGCGCACCGCTCGGAGGCCGGTTCCGACCGCGCCGGAGGAACACCGGAGCCCCGGCTGTCCGGGGCCGGTGAACCGGGCGCGGGTGCGGGGTGCGGGGTGCGGGCGGCTGGTTCAGGTCGCGGGGTCGCGGTGCTCCGCGCAGTCGCGCAGGGCGATCTCCAGCTCCACGTACGACTCTTCCGCGCGCCGGAAGGCCAGCGTCAGGGCCGCCTCCGCGCGGGGCGGCACCTGGCGGCGTACGTCCTCGCCCGCCTCGTACAGGACGTCGGCCCAGCGGGCGGCCGCGCTGCGCAGCCCGGCCAGCAGGGCCTCGGCCTCGGCGGGCCCGGCCGGCTGGCTGCGGGGCAGTCCGGTGAGCGCGTCGAGCAGCGCCTGCATCTCGGACATCACGCTCCTCCCGGGCACCGGAAGATCCACGATACGCACGGGCCGCGGGTCCGGCGGGCCGGTGCCCCGCCCGCTGCGGCCGACGGCCCCGGCGGATCGCCCTACGCCCCTCGCCGTGCGACGAACGGCTCCGCAACGCGCGCCGGACGGTCGACCGGTGTCCGCGCGCCCGCCGCTCAGCCCGTCGCCTGGCGCATCAGCAGCTCTCGCAGCTCCCGCGCGTGCCTGCGGCTCACCTGCAGCTCCGCCGACCCGACCCGGACGCTGGTCGTGCCCGCATCCAGCCGGAGCTCGTCGATCCGGGCCAGCGCCACCAGGTGGCGGCGGTGGATCCGGACGAAACCGCGAGCCGCCCATCGCTCCTCCAGCGTGGACAGCGGGATCCTGACCAGGTGACTGCCCTCGTCGGTGTGCAGCCGGGCGTAGTCGCCCTGCGCCTCGACGTAGGCGATGTCGGCGATGGCCACGAAACGGGTGACCCCGCCCAGTTCCACGGCGATCTGGTCCGGGGCGCGGTCGGCGGCGACGGTGACCCCCGCGCCCGGGCGGCGCGCCACCGGCACGGCCGGGACGGCAGGCGCGGCCCCGGGAGTGGCGGGCGGCCGCTCCCCGGACCGGTCCAGCTGGGCGCAGGCCCGCCGGACGGCCTCGGCCAGCCGCTCCGGGCGCACGGGCTTGAGTACGTAGTCCACGGCCTTGAGGTCGAAGGCCTGCACGGCGAAGCCCTCGTGGGCGGTGACGAACACGGTCAGCGGCGGCCGGGCGAAGCCGGCCAGCAGCCGCGCGATGTCGAGGCCGGTCAGCCCGGCCATGTGGATGTCGAGGAAGACCACGTCGATGCCGTCGGGCCCGTCCGGGCCGCTCTCCAGCGCCCGGGTGATCCGGCGCAGGGCCTCGGTGGCGTCGGAGGCGCCCTCCGCGCTGTGCACCCGGGGGTCGGAGCGCAGGAGGTAGAGGAGCTCCTCGAGGAGCGGCTTCTCGTCGTCGACGGCCAGTACGCGCAGCATGCGGCCGAGTCTAGGTTTCGCCCCGCCGGGACGGAACGGTCCGCGGACCCCGCCGCCTTCACTCACCCCGCCCCTTCACTCGCCCCGGCCCTTCACGCACCCCGCCGCCTTCACTCGCCCCGCGCCGAACCCGGTCCGGCGCAGAGCCGCGGCCACGGCGAGGCCCAGTACCCGGTGTCCGGCGTCATTGGGGTGCAGCCCGTCCGCCAGGTGCTCGGGACCCAGCAGGCCGCGCCCCGGAAGCACGGCCAGGCGGTCGTCCCCCGCGGCGATCCGTTCCCGGGTGGCGCGCTCCATGGCATCGCGCAGGGCGCCGAGGGTGGCGCCCAGCCTGTTCGGGGTGCGCTCCGCGTCGGGGCGCAGGACGGGGGAGACGAGCAGCAGCGGGGTCCGTGGATGCCCCTGCCGCAGCAGGTCGAGGAAGGTACGCGTGGTCTCGTACAGCAGCGGCGCCGAAAAGGGCACGCCCGTCCAGCAGTTGGTGCCGAAGGCGAGCGTGAGGACATCGGCCGGCAGGCCCGCGAGCTGCTCGGCGACGGCCAGCTCGCCGCGCGCGGCGCCCGCGTAGCCGAGGTTGACGGCGTCCCAGCCCAGCGCGCGGCCGGTGACGGCGGGCCAGCCGTGCGCGGGTCGGGTGGACCACCAGCCCTCGGTTATGGAGTCGCCGTGCACCACCCAGCGCGGGGCGGGGGGTGCCGGGGTGAGGGGGCCGCCGATTCCGCGCAGGCCGAGGATCAGCGGGGACTGCGTCTCGGGCGGGTGGATGGTGAACGGCCCGTGGCCTCCGCGCAGTTCGATCCGTACGACGGACTCCGCGGCCGGGTCGGTGAACACCTCGGTGACCACCCCGTGCCGGTCCCACAGGGCGAATCCGTGGGCGAGGTCGCGCAGGGCGTCGGTGGGACCGGGCAGGATCGCCCGGTAGCGGATCTCCACCGCCCGCGCGGCCTCGGTGGCGAACTCCAGGCGCACCCCGATGGGCACGGCGGCCCGTTCGCCGGTGTCCCAGGGCAGCCGCATGGCGTCCGCGGGGTCGGCGCGCACCGGGCGGCCCTTGTCCAGCCAGGCGACCCCGCGCAGGAACGGAGCGGGGTCCTGCCAAGGGCCGTGGCCGCTGTTCCCGCCGTGACCGCCGTGACCGCCGTGACCGCCGTGACCGCCGTGACCGCCGTGACCGCCGTGACCGCCTGGGTCGCGGCTGCCGCTGCCGCCGTCGTCGTCGCGCTGGTCGTCGTGCTCACTCACTCTTCGCCTCCGGTCGTCGGATACGGGAACTACTGCCCCGCCACGTACGAGGACGGGGGCGCGCCGGGGGAGTACAGGGCGGCCGCGCTGTCCGCGGTCTCGGCGACCCGGCCCAGCGGGACGTTCTCCGCGCCGCGCCGCCGCCCCTCGCCGCCCGGCAGGCGGCCCCGCCGTGGCCACACCACCCCCGGCGCCACCGCGTTCACCCGTACCCGCTCGGAGCCGGTTCGACCGCCGCCGAGCGCACCATTGCGCCGGCCCGGCCTCGCCGGCGCCGTACGCGGCGTGCGGGCGGCCGCCCGGTACGGGGCCACACCCCCCGCCACTCGTCCCGGGACTCCGCCGGGTCCACCCCGCAGTCCGTCCGCTCCAGCGGAGCGGAGCGCCGGCGGATCCCCCCCCTCCACCCGGCGCCCGGACGGCACGCACGGACGCGCTGCCCGGCGGCTCCGGCACGTCGATCCCGCGGCGCAGGTACAGATCCATGGCGGCACGCTGCGGCAGATCTGACGAGGTGTCAATAATCGGGTTCGAGGGGGTCTGCGCAGCGATCGATCATCTGCGCGCAACAAAGGACCATCCAGGACAGATCCACGCAACGATCGTGCGGCAATGTGCAAGGATGGCGCATTACGGGCGGTATCACTCAGCTCGTAGGCTCACTCGCTGTACGTGGAGTGGCGTGGACCGCCTGCTCGGCGGTTCCCCATGTTCAGGCTCTGCCTGCTCCTGCTCCGGACCGCTGCGGTCGATGCCTGTCAGTCCCCATCCGCAGCGACTAAGGAGTACCCCTCGTGCTCGACCACGGCCAGGCGCCACCACTCGCCACCGAGCCCCGCAAGCCTGCCCACCCGCTGCTCCGACGCAAGCCGGTCGAGCAGTTGGTCGCCGAGGGCGGTCAGGGAGAGGGCGGCGCGCTCAAGCGCTCGCTCACCATGTGGCAGCTGACCATGATCAGCATCGGCGCGACCCTGGGCACCGGCATCTTCGTCGTCCTCGGCGAGGCCACGCCGATCGCCGGTCCGGCCGTCTTCATAGCCTTCATCATCGCGGGCCTGACCGCGCTGTTCTCCGCGCTCTCGTACGCCGAGCTGGCGGGATCGATCCCGGTCTCGGGCTCCTCCTACTCGTACGCCTACGCCACCATGGGCGAGCTCATAGCCTGGGTCTGCGGCTGGTGCCTGATCCTGGAGTACGGCGTCTCGGTCGCGGCCGTCGCCGTCGGCTGGGGCCAGTACCTCAACGAGCTGCTCGACGGCACGCTCGGCCTGACCATTCCCGAGGGCTTCTCCGCGCCGCTGGGTGAAGGCGGCTACATCAACCTGCCGGCCCTGGTCGTGGTCCTGCTGTGCATGGTGTTCCTGCTCCGCGGAGCCAAGGAGAGCGCCCGGATCAACTCGATCATGGTGGGCGTCAAGATCGTCACGCTGGTGCTCTTCTGCGTCATCGGCTTCATGGGCATCAAGGCCGGCAACTACACGCCGCTGGCGCCGCTCGGCATCACCGCCATCAGCACCGCCGCCTCCATGCTCTTCTTCTCGTACATCGGCTTCGACGCGGCCTCCACGGCCGGCGAGGAAGCCAAGAACCCGAAGAAGGACCTGCCCCGCGCGATCATGCTCTCGCTGCTGATCGTCACCGCGCTGTACTGCCTCGTCGCGCTGGTCGCGGTCGGCGCCATGCCGTGGCAGGACTTCGAGGGCAGCGAGGCCGCCCTGGCCCAGATCATGCAGAACGTCACCGGCCACAGCTTCTGGAGCGTCATCCTCGCCGCCGGTGCGGTCGTCGCCATCGCCAGCGTCGTCTTCGCCGTGCTCTACGGCCAGACCCGCATCCTCTTCGCGATGGCCCGCGACGGCCTGATGCCGAAGGCCTTCGCCAAGGTCGACCCGAAGACCGGCACGCCGCGCGTCAACACGATCATCGTCTGCCTGTTCTGCGGCATCCTCGCCGCCACCATCCCGCTGGGCGAGCTGGCGAACGCCACCAGCATCGGCACCCTCTTCGCCTTCGGGCTGGTCAACGTCGCCGTCGTCATCCTGCGCTACAAGCGCCCCGACATGAACCGCACCTTCAAGGTCGCGCTCTTCCCCGTCACCCCGATCCTGGGCTTCCTCTTCTGCGCCTACCTGATGCTGGAGCTCCCGGGAGTCACCTGGGCGGTCTTCGGTGGCTGGATGGCGGTCGGGCTCGTGATCTACTTCTTGTACGGCATGCGCCGCTCCAGCCTGGCCACTGTGGCCACCGTGGCCGCTTCGGCCGCGGAGGCCGCTGAATAGAAGTGATTCACCTCCCGTGCGACTGAACGATCTCGACGAACGCATCGTGCACGCCCTCGCGGAGGATGCCCGCCGCTCCTACGCGGACATCGGCTCCGAGGTCGGGCTCTCCGCCCCCGCCGTGAAGCGGCGGGTGGACCGGCTACGGGCCGAAGGGGCCATCACCGGCTTCACCGTCCGGGTGGACCCCGCCGCCATGGGCTGGGAGACCGAGGGCTTCATCGAGATCTACTGCCGCCACAACACCTCGCCGGACGACATCCGGCGAGGTCTGGGGCGCTACCCCGAGGTGGTGTCCGCGTCGACCGTCACCGGCGACGCGGACGCCCTCGTCCAGATCTTCGCCTCCGACATGCGCCACTTCGAGCGCGTGCTGGAGCGGATCGCGGGGGAGCCGTTCGTGGAGCGCACCAAGTCGGTGCTGGTCCTCTCGCCGCTCCTGCGCCGCTTCACGTCGGGCGCGCCTGCCTAGACGTAGGCGGCGTCCTGCCGGTTCGGGTGCCGTTGCTCGTGCGTTCCGTGCCAGTGCCAGTGCCAGTGCCAAGGTCCGGGACCGTGGGGGTGCCGGTCCGGGTGCCGGTCGCCCGCGGCCGGCACCCGCCTTTCAGGCCCGGCCCGCCATGGCGGCACCCGGACGGGCCAGCAGCGCGTGGCGCTCCTCCTCGGTCAAGCCGCCCCAGACCCCGAACGGCTCCCGGGTGCGCAGCGCGTGCTCCAGACAGGCCGTACGCACCGGGCACCCCGTGCACACCCGCTTGGCGGCCGCGTCACGCTCCTCCCGGTCCTCGCCCCGCTCACCGGCGGGATGGAAGAACCGGCCCGACCCCAGCTCCCGGCAGGCCGCGCGGGTCTGCCACTGCCAGTGGTGGTGCACGGCGCCGGGCAGGCGTGAGACGTCGGTCATGGCAGTTCCTTTCCGTGGGTTGCCCCGCGTTTGACCGCTCGGCGCCCCTTGAAACCCGCGTCGGCCTACCATCCGAGGGCCCCGGACAGCTCTGCTCCCGCCCAGTACCGAGAAGCCGGACCCGCCGGATGACCAGGGGCCGGCGGAGGCTCTGCCGCGGGTATGACGGGGGTATGACGGGGTCCACAGGGCCTCGCGCAACGAATCGCCGCGCTCGGGCCGGAACACGCAACGAATCGATGCGCGCAGCACAACGGTCACGGCTTGTCGCGGTGGAAGGCGTGAACGTACCGTCTTAGGACAACCCCACCCCTCCTGCCACAGAGGTATGCCCATGCCCCCGCTGCGCACCGCCCTCCTTCAGAGCTCCGGACGGCTCGGCGACACCGCCGAGAACCTCAAGGCGCTCGACGAGGCCGCGGCGCGCGCCGCACAGGGCGGGGCCGGGCTCCTGGTGACCTCGGAGATGTTCCTCACCGGCTACGCCCTGGACGTCCAGGACATCGCCGGCCTCGCCGAACCGGCCGACGGCGCGTCCGCCCACGCCATCGGCATGATCGCCCGCCGCCACGGGGTCGCCGTCCTGTACGGCTACCCCGAGCGCGCGGGGGACGCCGTCTTCAACGCGGCGCAGCTCATCGGCCCCGACGGGGTCGCGCTCGCGAACTACCGCAAGACGCACCTCTTCGGCTGTTTCGAGCAGGACGCCTTCACGCCGGGTGACACCCCCGTCGTCCAGGCGGACCTCGGCGGTCTCCGCGTCGGCATCATGATCTGCTACGACGTGGAGTTCCCCGAGAACGTCCGGGCCCACGCGCTGGCCGGCACCGACCTCCTCCTGGTGCCGACCGCGCAGATGCACCCGTTCCAGTTCGTCGCCGAACAGCTCGTCCCCGTACGGGCCTTCGAGAACCAGATGTACATCGCGTACGTCAACCGCACCGGCCCGGAGGGCGAGTTCGAATTCATCGGACTCAGCTGCCTGGCGAGCCCCGACGGGGTCACCCGTACCCGGGCCGGCCGCGGCGAGGAGCTGGTGTTCGGCGAGGCCGACGCCGAGCTGCTGCGGGCCTCGCGCGAGAACAACCCGTACCTGCGCGACCGCCGCCCCGGGCTCTACGCCTCCCTCGTCTAAGACCTCTTCCCCCAGCCCTGCCGCAAGCTCGCAAGGAGACGTACCCCCATGACGTCCACGGTGCCCACCACCGCCGTCCCGCACAGCGACGGACAGCCGCCGATCACCATGTTCGGCCCGGACTTCCCGTACGCGTACGACGACTTCCTCGCCCACCCGGCGGGCCTGGGCCAGATACCGGCGACCGAGCACGGCACCGAGGTCGCGGTCATCGGCGGCGGACTGTCCGGCATCATCTCCGCGTACGAGCTGATGAAGATGGGCCTCAAGCCCGTCGTCTACGAGGCCGACCAGATCGGCGGCCGGCTGCGCACCGTCGGCTTCGAGGGCGTCGGCACCGACGAGCTGACCGCGGAGATGGGCGCGATGCGCTTCCCGCCGTCCTCCACGGCGCTCCAGCACTACATCGACCTCGTCGGCCTGACCACCCAGCCCTTCCCGAACCCGCTCTCCGAGGCCACGCCCTCCACGGTCGTGGACCTCAAGGGCGAGTCGCACTACGCCGAGACCATCGCCGACCTCCCGCAGATCTACCGCGACGTCGCCGCCGCGTGGAACGCCTGCCTCGACGAGGGCGCCGACTTCTCCGACATGAACACCGCCATGCGCGAGCGGGACGTCCCGCGCATCCGCGAGATCTGGGCCAAGCTGGTCGAGAAGCTCGACGACGAGACCTTCTACGGCTTCCTCTGCAAGTCCGAGGCCTTCCAGTCCTTCCGCAAGCGCGAGATCTTCGGCCAGGTCGGCTTCGGCACGGGCGGCTGGGACACCGACTTCCCGAACTCCATCCTGGAGATCCTGCGCGTCGTCTACACCGAGGCCGACGACCACCACCGCGGCATCGTGGGCGGCTCGCAGCAGCTCCCGCTGCGCCTGTGGGAGCGCGAGCCCGAGAAGATCCTGCACTGGGCGCAGGGCACCTCGCTGTCCTCCCTGCACGACGGGACGCCGCGCCCGGCGGTGACCCGCCTCCACCGCACCGCGGGCAACCGCATCACGGTCACCGACGCGTCGGGTGACATCCGTACGTACCGCGCCGCGATCTTCACGGCCCAGTCCTGGATGCTCCTGTCCAAGATCGAGTGCGACGACACGCTCTTCCCGATCGACCACTGGACGGCGATCGAGCGCACCCACTACATGGAGTCGTCCAAGCTGTTCGTCCCCGTGGACCGGCCGTTCTGGCTGGACAAGGACGAGCAGACCGGGCGCGACGTCATGTCGATGACCCTGACGGACCGGATGACCCGCGGCACCTACCTGCTGGACAACGGCCCGGACAAGCCCGCCGTCATCTGCCTCTCGTACACCTGGTGCGACGACAGCCTGAAGTGGCTGCCGCTGTCGGCGAACGAGCGGATGGAGGTCATGCTGAAGTCCCTCGGCGAGATCTACCCCAAGGTCGACATCCGCCGCCACATCATCGGCAACCCGGTGACCGTGTCCTGGGAGAACGAGCCCTACTTCATGGGCGCGTTCAAGGCGAACCTCCCGGGCCACTACCGCTACCAGCGGCGCCTGTTCACCCACTTCATGCAGGACCGCCTCCCCGAGGACAAGCGCGGCATCTTCCTCGCGGGCGACGACATCTCCTGGACGGCCGGCTGGGCCGAGGGCGCCGTGCAGACCGCGCTGAACGCGGTGTGGGGCGTCATGCACCACCTCGGCGGCTCGACGGACGCCACCAACCCGGGCCCGGGCGACCTCTACGAGGACATCGCCCCGGTCGAACTCCCGGAGGACTGACCGCAGCCCTCCCGGCCCCGCATACCCGGGCCGTCGCCGTGCGCTGGAGACCGCACGGCGGCGGCCCGTTTCCATGCGGACGTGCGGTAGGTGCGGACCGCCGGCCTAGACGGCGTTCGCCCAGGTGGCTCCGGCTTTCCGGCGGGTGGGGGTGAGCAGGCAGCGGCCGACCAGGCCGACGCCCGCGTCCAGGGATTCGCGGAACTCCTCGGCCAGGTCGGGCGCGTGGCGCAGGGTCCACAGCAGGCGGGCCGCCGCCCAGGCGCCCGCGCGGGCCCGCTCCAGGCTCCAGGAGCCGATGAGGTGGGTCAGCGGGTCGGCGATCTCCAGGAGGTCGGGGCCCGGCATCAGCTCCTCGCGGATGTGTTCCTCCAGCGAGACCAGGGTGTCACCGACCCGGTCGAAGTCGGCCTCCAGGGCGGCCGGTTCGCAGTCCAGGGCGCGGCACGTGGACACCACCGCCAGCGCCAGGTCGTGCCCGATGTGCGCGTTGATGCCGGCCAGGGCGTGCTGGAGCGGCCGGACGCCGGGGTGGCGGCGGTACTGGAACAGCGGCCGCCAGCACGCCGGGACCGGCCGGTCACCGCCGGCCGCCGCCTCCACCGCCGTCAGGTAGTGCTCCGCGAACCGCACGCTGAGGGTCTGCGCCGCCCGGGGCGCCGGGAACCGCCCGCGCTCGATGCGGCGGTGCAGCGTCTGCGTCACCGTCAGGTACACCCGGTTGAAGACGGCGACGCCGTCCTGCGCGGGGAGCCGCTCGTCCAGGGCGCGCATCCGCGCGAGCACCGCTTCCATGGGACGCAGAGTCGCAGGTGCCGGCGCCGATCCGGGGAACTTGGCCGTACGCTTCCCCGGTTCGGGCGAAACCCCGTCAACGCGGCGTGCCCCGGCCGTCCTGTTCGTCGTAGGCGGAGGTGCCCGCGTCGAGCAGGGGCTCCTGCTCCTTGAGGTGCGCGGGGGCGAAGTACCGCAGCGCGTGATAGCCCGTGATCACCACGATCGTGCCCAGCGCGATGCCGCCGAGCTCGAAACTGTCGGTGATGTGCAGCTTGACCCCGCCGACGCCGACGATGATGCCCGCCGCGGCCGGCACGAGGTTCAGCGGATTGCGCAGATCCACCCGGCCGTTCAGCCAGATCTGGGCGCCGAGCAGGCCGATCATGCCGTACAGGATGACGGTGATCCCGCCGAGCACCCCGCCCGGGATCGCGGCGACGACCGCGCCGAATTTGGGGCACAGCCCGAAGAGCAGCGCGAAGCCGGCCGCTGCCCAGTAGGCGGCGGTGGAGTACACCCGGGTGGCCGCCATGACGCCGATGTTCTCGGAGTACGTGGTGTTCGCCGGGCCGCCGACCGCCGTGGACAGCATGGACGCGGCGCCGTCGGCCGCGATGGCGGTGCCGAGCTTGTCATCCAGCGGGTCGCCGGTCATCTCGCCGACGGCCTTGATGTGCCCGGCGTTCTCGGCGATCAGCGCGATCACCACGGGCAGGGCGATCAGGATCGCCGACCACTCGAACTGCGGGGCGTGGAAGGTGGGGAGCCCGATCCAGTCGGCCCGGCCCACCGCGGCCAGGTCCAGACGCCAGTGGTCCACGGCCTGCGCCCCGCCGGCCGGAGAGTGGATCTTGCCGAAGACCAGGTCGAAGACCCAGGAGATCCCGTACCCGAAGATCAGCCCGAGGAAGATCGCGATCCGCGACCAGAACCCCCGCAGGCAGACCACGGCGAGGCCGGTGAAGAGCATGACCAGCAGGGCCGTCCACTGGTCCTGCGGCCAGTACGTCGAGGCGGTCACCGGCGCCAGGTTGAAACCGATCAGCATGACGACCGCGCCCGTGACCACCGGCGGCATCGCCGCGTGGATGATCCGCGCGCCGAAGCGCTGGACCGCGAGACCGGAGAGGAACAGCGCCGCGCCCACGACGAAGACGGCGCCGGTGACGACCGCGCTGTCCCCGCCGGAGGCCCGGATCGCCGCCGCGACGCCGACGAAGGAGAGCGAGCAGCCCAGGTAGGAGGGGACCCGGCCGCGCGTCGCGAGGAGGAAGACCGCCGTCGCGACACCGGACATCATGATGGCCAGGTTCGGGTCCAGGCCCATCAGCACCGGCGCGACGAAACTCGCGCCGAACATCGCCACCACGTGCTGGGCGCCCAGCCCGGCGGTCCGCGGCCACGACAGCCGCTCGTCCGGCCGGACCACCGCCCCGGGGGCGGGCGTCCGCCCGTCTCCGTGCAGGGTCCAGCGCACGCCGAGGCCCATGTTCCACTCCATTTCTCCGGCTGGTCACACACGGAGGCCGCAGCGCGTGAGCTGCCGCTGCGGCCGACGGTGTACGAACGATGTTGTACGAACGATGTTGTACGAACGATGGACGAACGATCTGCGTACGCACAAGAGCGAGGTACCAGAGATATGTTACGGCCGGATAGAGGAAGGTTCGTCCCGATTGGCCGGGTCCGTGCCCGTCGCCGGCTGTGCCCCGGCCCGCCCCGCCGCGGGCTTCTGCCGCAGCACGGTGGCTCCCACGACCAGCGCGAAGGCCAGCAGGGTGACCAGTCCGAAGGAGACCACGAGCGAGGTCGCGTCGGCCACCGCTCCGATCGCCGACGGTGCGATCAGCCCCGAGGTGTACGTGATTGTCGCGACACCGGCGATGGCCTGCGCCGGGGCGGGACCGCTGCGCGCGGCTGCCGCGAAGGCCAGGGGGACCACCACCGCGATGCCGAGCCCGATCAGCCCGAAGCCGGCCAGGGCGGCCGCCGGATGGCGGACCGTGATCACGAGCAGCCCGCCGGCGGTGGCCAGTACGCCGCTCACCCGGACCGTGAGCACCGCTCCGAACCGGTCCACCACCCGGTCCCCGGCGAGCCGGGCGACGGCCATGGTGAGCGCGAAGGCGGTGGTGGAGGCGGCGGCCAGGCCGTCGTCCGTGTGCAGGACGTCCCGGAGGTAGACCGCCGACCAGTCCAGGCTCGCGCCCTCCGCGAAGACCGCGCAGAAACCGATGGCGCCGATGAGCAGGGCGGACTTGGGGGGCAGCGCGAAGTGCGGCGGCGCCTGCGCCTCCTCGGCGCTCCGCAGGTCCAGCACCCCGCGTACGGCGACCAGCCCGGCCGCGGTGAGGGCGAGCGCGGCGATCAGGTGGTGCAGCCGTGCGTCGGCGCCGGTGTGCGCGGCGACCGTACCGGCGGCGGAGCCGAGGAGGGCGCCCACGCTCCACATGCCGTGCAGCGAGGACATGATCGAGCGGCCGAGCCGGTTCTCGGTCTCCACGCCCAGCGCGTTCATCGCCACGTCCGACATGCCGGAGGTGGCTCCGTAGACGAAGAGCGCGAAGCACAGGACGGGCAGGTTCGGGGCCAGGCTCGGCAGGACGAGGGACAGGGTCCACATCGCCAGCAGAGCCCGCAGGGCGGTGCGGGCCCCGAAGCGGTGGTTGATCCGCCCGGCCAGCGGCATCGCGAGCGCCGCGCCGAGGGCGGGGAAGGCGAGGGCGAGCCCCAGGGTGCCCGCGCTGAGCTGCGCGTGGTCCTGGATCCAGGGGATGCGGGTGGCGAAGGACCCCGTGACGGCGCCGTGGGCGCAGAAGACGGCGGCGATGGCCGAACGGGCATGGCGCAGTCGCGCCGGGCTGAGGTCGGTTTCCCCGGTCATGACCGTAAACTATCAGGGAGCCTGCCTGATGGTTGATGACTTTCCCCTCCCTAGGATGGGCGCCGTGACTCCCGCCAAGGCCCTCGCCACCTTCGCCACGTTCGCTCCCTCCGCCACGCCCTCCGCCGCCGCCCCCTCGCCCGCCTCGCCGAGCACCGCCCGGGCCATCAACGACCGGCTGGCCCTTCGGCTGCTCCAGGAATCCGGGCCGCTGACGGCCACCCAGCTCAAGACCATGACGGGCCTCTCCCGCCCCTCGGTCGCCGACCTCATCGAGCGGCTCACCGAGGCCGGCCTGATCGAGGTGGTCGGGGAGTCCGGCGAACAGCGGCGCGGCCCCAACGCCCGGCTGTACGGGATCGTCGCCCGCCGCGCGTACCTGGCCGCGCTCGACGTGCGCACGGACGGCGTCACGGCCGTGGTCACCGACCTCCTCGGCCGCCCCCTGGCCGAGGCCGCCCTGCCCGTCGGCGCCCCCGAGGACGCGGTGGCGGCCCTGCTGCGCACGGCCCGCGAGGCCGGGGCGGCGCACCTGCACACCGTCGTCATCGGCGCCCCCGGCCTGGTGGCCCCCGCCACCGGCGAACTCCGCGACACCACCGGCCTGCCCGCCTGGCACCGGCACCTGGTCAACGCCCTCCAGCGCAGCCTGCCCGCCGTGGTGGTGGTCGAGAACGAGACCAACCTCGCCGCCCTCGCCGAACAGCGCCTGGGCGTCGCCCGCGACCTGGAATCCTTCGTCCTGCTGTGGCTCGGCGCGGGCGTCGGCGCCGCGGTGGTCCTGGACGGCCGGCTGCGCCGGGGCGCCTCGGGCGGCGCGGGCGAGATCGGCTTCCTCCCGGTGCCGGGCACCGACGGCTTGCCCTCCGCCACCGACTGCGGCGGCGGCTTCCACGCCCTGACCGGCCGGGACGCCGTGACGGCCCTGGCCGCGGAGCACGGCTTCCACGGCCCGGCGGAGGAGGCCGTGGCGGGCGCCGCCGGGGAGCCGTTCCTCGACGCCCTCGCCGAGCGGCTCGCGCTGGGCGCGGCGGCCGTCGCAGCGGTCCTGGATCCGGGATGCGTGGTACTGGCGGGCGAACTCGGCCGCGCGGGCGGCCCCGCCCTCGCCGCCCGCGTCGCCCGCCGCCTGGCCACCCTGACCCCCGTTCCCACGGAGGTCCGCGCCACGGCCCTGGGCGGCCCCGCGGTCCTGGAGGGGGCGCGGCTGGCGGCGCGGGAGGCGGCGCAGGAGGTGCTGTTCGGAGCATGAGGGGACACCGGTGCCCCTCGGCTCGTCCGGGCGGTCATGTGCGGAGCCGTGAGGCCGGCGGGAAGACGAGGTGCCCGCCCCGGCGTACGCGTGCCTGACCGGATACAGCGCCCGCCGCAAGGGGCAACCGCGCGTCAACGTCCCCGCGCCCGCCCCGCCAGGAACTCCGCGAAGGTGACCCGGCCCGCCGCGTGCGAGGGGGCCAGGTTCCCGCCGCGCTTGAAGCCCGCGTACGCCTTCCCCGCGAGCGGCAGCGGAACGATCCGGCGGCGGCGCCCCGTTGCCGCCAGGTACGCCCGGCCCAGCTCCGGCAGGGTGCGGATCTCCGGGCCGCCCATGTCCGGGACCCGGCCCGCCGGGGTGGGGACCGCCAGCTCGGCCAGCCGGTCCGCGACCTCCTCGACGGCGATCGGCTGCACCCGGACGCCGTGCGGCAGCGGCGCCACGGGAAGCTTCGCCGCCGCGTCCACCACCTGCGCCACCAGGTCGTGGAACTGGGTCGTCCGCAGGATCGTCACGCCGAGCCCGGACCGCTCCAGCATCCGCTCCACCGCGAGCTTCGTCCTGTAGTAGCCGAGCGGGACCACATCGACCCCGACGATCGAGATGTAGACGAGGTTCTTGACGGTCCCGGCCCGCCGGGCCGCCTCGATGAGGTGCCCGGCGGCCACGTCGTCGCCGCCGCGCGGCGAGCTCGCGCAGTGCACGACCACGTCCGCGCCCGCCATCGCCGCGTCCAGCCCGCTGCCGTTCCGCAGGTCGACCGGGTGGTCGGGGGAGTGCCGGCTCAGGACGCGTACGTCGTGACCCGCCGCCCGCAGCCGCTCGGTGACGAGCGAGCCGAGGTTCCCGGTGCCTCCGGTGACGAGGATGGTGCTCATGGGCGTCGTCCTTCCTGAAGAGGTGCGTTCACCAGCGGAGACCGGACAGCCGTCAGGAATGTGACAGCTGGCGCCGGAGGAATTCCAGCTTCTCCGGGTTCACCACCGTCTGCATGCCGCTGACCAGTCCGTTCTCGAATTCCACGAGCAGGACCGCCACCTCGCCGAAGAGCAGTGCGGGCGACCCGTTGACCTCGGCGACGGTGACCGGGAGGTCCGCCGCGAACCTCTCCAGCGCGCCGATCGAGAAGCGGGCCACCTTGTCCCGGCCCAGGATCGGCCGCCTCGCCGCGTTGACCACGCCGCCGCCGTCCGACACGTACCGGACGTCGGCCGTCAGCAAACTCTCCAGCCGGGCCAGGTCCCCGCTGCGCGCCGCCGCCAGGAAGGTCTCCACCAGGCCCTGCCACTGGGCCGGGTCCGGCTCGAAGCGCGGCTTCGGAGCCCCGGCGGCCACCCGGCCCGCGGCCCGCCGGTAGAGCTGGCGGCAGTTGGCCTCGGAGAGGTCGAGGAGCCCGGCGATCTCCCGGTGGCCGTACGCGAAGGCCTCGCGCAGCACGTACACCGCGCGCTCCACCGGCGTGAGCTGCTCCAGCAGCACGAGCAGGGCCATGGACACGCTGTCCCGCTGCTCGGCCGACTCCAGCGGGCCCAGCGTCCCGTCCCCGGTGAGGACCGGCTCGGGGAGCCAGGGGCCGACGTACTCCTCGCGGCGGGCGCGCGCCGAGGTGAGCCGGTTGAGGCACAGGTGGGTGACGACCTTGGCGAGCCACGCCCCGGGCGCCTCGATGCCGGCGCGGTCGGCGGCGCTCCAGCGCAGGTAGGCGTCCTGGACGGTGTCCTCGGCCTCCGCGGCGGAGCCGAGCATGCGGTAGGCGATGCCGAACATCCGGGGCCGGTGTTGCTCGAATTCCGCGACGGGTGCGGTCCCATGGGTGCTCACCCGAGCAGCCTGCCAGACACCCGGCGCCGGGCACACGCGTGAGGACCCGGTGGCCGCCGGGCCACCGGGTCCTCACGGCTTCACGTTCTCACGAACGGCGGCTTCTCACCCGGCGGGTGTCAGCAGGCGCCCTGGTCCTTCCAGACGCCCCACTCGCCCGTGGTGCCGGGTTCCTCGTTCTGCGTCCACCACTGGGCCTTCCAGACACGGCCCTTGTGGGACACGAGCGTCCCGGCCGTGTACACCGTCCCGGCCACGTACGCCGGGCCGGTGCAGCTACCACCCGTCGGAGGCGCGGTCGTCGGGGGAGGCGTGGTCGGCGGCGCGGTGGTCGGCGGCGCGGTGGTGGGCGGGGTGGTCGTCGGCGGGGGCGTCGTACCGCCCGGCTCCACCACCTTCGCACCGCGCGCCAGGTCACCGGCGATGCCGTACGTCCTGCCGCCGAAGCTCACCGTCCAGTTGGACGGGGTGGAGGTCGGCAGGTAGTAGACGAAGTCCAGTTCGGCCGAGGCACCCGGGGCCAGCGACTGCCAGGCCGGCAGCTTCAGCGACACCCGGTTGTAGTCGCCCTTCAGCCCGCCCACGTTGGTGCCGGTGTGGTCGCTGCGGACGATCGTGGTGTTCCAGCCGGACTGGTCCTTGGCGTTGGCGGGCGCGGAGGAGGAGTAGTCGAACTGGAACTCCGTACCGCCCGGCAGGGTCGCCGCCGTGTTGTTGGTGATCTTCAGCTTGGGGCTGATCGGGTAGTTGGAGTCGCCGAGCGGGAACTGCCCGAACTCCGCGTCCACCTTGATCGCCTCGGTCGGCATGGTGATCGTGGCGCGCTTGGCGCCGTACGGGGGAGCCGACTTGAACTTCTGGTACATCGCGTCGGTGAGCGTGTCGCCCATCTCGTACTGGCCCTTGGCCGCGTTGTAGGAGTAGTCGCCCGCCAGCTCCCAGACCATCGTGCCGCCGATGCCCTTGGCGACCACGTAGTCGGCCTTGGCCTTGACCGACTGCTCGTCCTCGGTGGAGAGGAAGACCTTCTTCTGGGCGTTCCACAGCCACGGCGCCACCAGGGTGGAGTCGTACTTGCGCACGTAGGTGCCGGTCAGCGTGGTGTTCGCGGGGAAGCCGTACCGGGCGGCGTAGTCGCCGACGACGCCCTTCTCCAGGTTCTTGGCGTGCCACATCGGGTTGGAGCCCGCAGGGGACTCGGCCCCGTTGGTGTCCTTGTCGTGCCACAGGTTGTCGATACCGACCGCGCCGTCGCCGCACTTGGTCAGGCCGGCACCGGCCGGGCAGGTGGTCGCGGGGGCCTTGCCCCACAGGCCGTCGGTGCCACCTTGAACGTTCTTGAAGCCGCGGGTGTAGTACGGCAGGCCGATGTTGATGCGGCCGCCCGGCATGGAGCCGCGGAAGTAGTGGTAGGCCCAGTCGGTGTTGAGGTAGCCGATCCCGCCGTACTGGGAGGTGGAGTAGACGCCCGCGGCGGCCAGTTCGCCGTCCTTGCCGTCGTCGAAGAGCGAGGCGTTGGGGCCGACGTACTCGTTCCAGGCCCCGTGCAGGTCGTAGGACATGATGTTGACGTAGTCCAGGTACTTCTGTGTCTGGAAGGTCTCCATGCCGCGGAGCAGGTAGCCGGAGGAGGGGGCGGCGACGGAGAGCAGGTAGTGCTTGCCGTCGGCCGCGCCCGCGCGGTCGAGCTTCTCCCGCAGGGACTTCATCAGGGCCGCGTATCCCTTGACCAGGCCGGCGCGGCGGGCGTTGGCCAGCTGCCAGTCCAGCGGGTTGCCCGCGTCCTTCATGGTGGTCGGGTACTCGTAGTCGATGTCGACGCCGTTGAAGCCGTACTTGCGGATGAACTCGACCGAGGAGTCCGCGAAGGTGTCGATGCCCGCCTGGTTGACCGAGCCGTCGGCGTTGGTGGCCATGGAGTAGAAGCCGCCGGAGGCGACCCGGTTGCCGTCGTCCCCGAAGTAGCCGCCGGTCTCCGCCCAGCCGCCGACCGAGATCAGCGTCTTGACGTCCGGGTACTGCTTCTTGAATTTGGTCAGCTGGTTGAAGTGGCCCTTGTAGGGGAGGGCGGGGTCCATCTCGGCGCCCGCGACGCCCGGCCAGGTCATCCCGGTGGCGGCGTTGTTCGCGTTGTCCGCGCCGACCGAGATCTTGTTGTCGGCGCCGACGTGGGCGAAGGCGTAGTTCAGGTGAGTGACCTTGGACCACGGGATGTCGTGGGCGAGGTAGGCGGGGGTGCCGTCCTTGCCGGTGCGCCAGCCGGTGAAGTAGCCGATGACGCGCCGCTGGTGGTCGGCGCCCATCTTCTCGCGGCCTTCGGAGTCGTAGACCGAGCAGTACGGAACGTCGACACCGGCGGTCTTGTACAGCCCGTCGGGGCGACAGCTCTCGTGGTCGGCGGCGTGCGAGACGCCCGCCGAGAGCCCGCCCACCAGCAGTCCGGCGATTGCGGCGCCGGATGCCAGAAGCATCGCTCTCGTACGTGTGGGGGACGGCATTGTGCCTCCTGGGGAGGGGAGGATGACAGAACACGACAGGACACAACATGCAGAGGGGTGGCGCTTGTTGGACCCGTGACGTGCGCACATCTGACGGGCCGTTCCCGGGGAAGATGAAGGGAACGTTAAGAGGACTAGACCAACCCGTCAATAGGTCTGGACCAACCGCAGTCCCACTTGACGGACTCCGCGGCGAACGACCCCCTGTGATCCAGGCCACATACCCTCACCCGCATGGCCGCCGATCGCCCATGGCAAACTGGCTTCAGTACCAGTAAGCAGCGCACTCCGGGGTCGGTGTAATTCCGAACCGGCGGTTATAGTCCGCGACCCGTCCGCAGCCAGCGGCCGGTTGACCAGGTGAGATTCCTGGACCGACGGTTAAAGTCCGGATGGGAGGCAGTGCGCGGCGGGCCAGTCACCGGTACGCCGCCGTCGGCGGTTCCTCGGCGTATCCCCACGGATATGCCCGAGCGGACTGTTTTCCGGCCTCGGCGTCCCCGCGTGCGCTGTACTGCTTCATCTGTCGTATCCCGACAGGCCCCGGAGTCCGTGCCCGATGAGGCAGGAGGACCCGGTGGCGACACACGCCGCGCACGCAGTACCCGGCACAGCCGCGCACCACATGCGCCGAGCCGTCGAGCTCGCCGCCCGCGGACTCGGCTCCACCAGCCCCAACCCGGTCGTCGGCTGCGTCATCACCGACGCCACGGGCACCGTCGTCGGCGAAGGCTGGCACGAGCGGGCCGGCGGCCCCCACGCCGAGGTCCACGCCCTGCGCGCGGCCGGCCCCGCCGCCCGCGGCGGCACCGCGTACGTCACCCTCGAACCCTGCAACCACACCGGCCGTACGGGGCCCTGCGCCCAGGCCCTCATCGACGCGGGCATCACCCGCGTGGTCTACGCCGTCCCCGACCCGAACCCGCAGGCCGGCGGCGGCTCCCTCACCCTGCGCGCCGCCGGCGTCGCCACCGAGGCCGGGCTGCTCGCGGACGAGGCCGAGGCGGGCAACGCCGCCTGGCTGACCTCCGTGCGCCTGGGCCGCCCGTACGTCCTGTGGAAGTACGCCGCCACCCTCGACGGCAGGATCGCCGCCGCCGACGGCACCAGCCGCTGGATCAGCTCGGCCGAGTCCCGAGCCGACGTGCACCGGCTGCGCGCCGAGGCCGACGCGATCGTCGTCGGCTCCGGCACCCTGCGCGCCGACGACCCGCACCTCGCGGTACGCGGACTCGCCGGCTTCACCGCCGCCGACCAGCCGCTGCGCGTCGTTCTGGACACCCACGCCACCGTCAGGCCCGGCGCCCGCGTCCTGGACGAGACCGCCCCGACCCTGATCGTCGTAGCCGAGAACCTCGAAGAGGCAGCCACCCGCCACCTCGCCGGCGTCGAGCTGGCCAGGCTCCCGCGCGACAAGGGCGGGATCTCCGTGGACGCCCTCCTCGCCGAGCTGCACCGGCGCGGAGTGCGCTCCGTCCTCCTCGAAGGCGGCCCGACGCTCGCCGGCGCGTTCATCGCCGCGGGCGCCGTCGACAAGGTCGTCGGCTATCTCGCCCCCGTCCTCCTCGGCGCGGGCCCCACCGCCCTCGGCGACGCCGGCATCGGCACGATCACCGAGGCGCTCCGGCTCCGGATCACCGAGACCGCCCACATCGGTACAGACCTCCGCGTCACCGCCGTCCCCACGCCCGCCCCGTCCGTCCCCACCGCCCTCAAGGAGCACTGAGTGTTCACCGGAATCGTCGAAGAACTGGGCGAGGTCACCGCCGTCGAGCAGCTCGCCGAAGCCTCCCGCTTCCGCCTGCGCGGCCCCGTCGTCACCGAGGGCGCCAAGCACGGCGACTCCATCGCCGTCAACGGCGTCTGCCTGACCGTCGTGGAGACCGTCGACGGCGAGTTCACCGCCGACGTCATGCAGGAGACGCTGAACCGCTCCAGCCTCGGCGCCCTGACCAAGGGCTCCCGCGTCAACCTGGAGCGCCCGATGGCCCTCGGCGGACGACTCGGCGGCCACCTGGTCCAGGGGCACGTGGACGGCACCGGCGAGATCCTCTCCCGTACCCCCTCCGAGCACTGGGAGATCGTCAGGGTCGCGCTGCCGGAGAACCTCTCGCGGTACGTCGTCGAGAAGGGCTCCATCACGGTGGACGGCGTCAGCCTCACCGTCGTCGAGGCCGCCGCCGACTGGTTCAGCGTCAGCCTCATCCCCACCACCCTCGACCTGACGACGCTCGGCATCAAGCAGCTCGGCGACCCGGTCAACCTTGAGGTCGACGTCCTGGCGAAGTACGTCGAGCGGCTGCTCGGAGCGGACCGGAAGGCGGAGCGGTGAGCGCCCTGGAGTGGCTCAACGCCGAGGCCTTCACCGTCTTCGGCCAGAAGGTCATCTGGTCCGACATGATCGGCAACCTGATGGGCCTGGCCGCCCTCGCCCTCGGCTGGCGCCGTTCCATATGGACCTGGCCCGCCCAGCTCCTCTCCGGCCTGATCCTCATCGCCGCCTACGCCTCCGCCCACCTCGCCGGCGGCGTCGGCAAGCAGCTCCTGGTCATCGGCGTGGCCGTCTGGGGCTGGCGCGCCTGGCAGCGCGGCAGGCAGCAGGCCCAGGACGGCTCCATCGCCGTGCGCACCGCCACCTGGACGGAGCGCGGACTGCTCCTCGCCGGCGCGGTGCTCGGCACCCTCGCCGTCGGCGGCCTGTTCACCCTCTACCCGCACCTGTCCTGGAGCCCGTGGGCCGACGCGTACATCTTCGTCGGCACCATCGTCGCGATGGTGGCCCAGGCCCGCGGCCTCGTCGAGTTCTGGTTCGCCTGGCTCCTCGTCGACCTGGTCGGCGTCCCCCTCGCCTTCAACAACGGGCTGGCCTTCTCCGGCCTCGTCTACGTCGTGTACTTCGCCCTCGTGCTGTGGGGCGCCTACGACTGGTACCAGCGCTCGCGCACCACCTCCGCCCCGGCCCTCGAAGGAGCAACGGCATGACCCCCCTCAAGCCCGTGCCCGATGCCGCCCCCGAAGAGACCTTCCTGCTCGACCCCGTCGAACAGGCCATCCGCGACATCGCCGCCGGCCGGCCGATCGTCGTCGTGGACGACGAGGACCGCGAGAACGAGGGCGACCTCGTCATCGCCGCCGAGAAGGCCACCCCCGAGATCATCGCCTTCATGATGAGCGAGTGCCGCGGCCTGATCTGCGCCCCCATGGAGGGCCCCGAGCTGGACCGGCTCGAACTGCCGCAGATGGTCCGCAACAACACCGAGTCGATGAAGACCGCCTTCACCGTCTCCGTCGACGCGAGCGCCGCCCACGGCGTCACCACCGGCATCTCGGCCGCCGACCGCGCCACCACCCTGCGGCTGCTCGCGGCCGGCTCCTGCGAGCCCTCCGACTTCGTCCGCCCCGGCCACATCTTCCCGCTGCGCGCCAAGCCCGGCGGCGTCCTGGTCCGCAACGGCCACACCGAGGCCGCCGTCGACCTCGCCCGCCTCGCGGGCCTGCGCCCGGCCGGCGCCATCGTGGAGATCGCCGGCGAGGACGGCGTCATGCTGCGCCTGCCCGAGCTGATCCCCTTCGCCCGCAAGCACGGCCTGACGATCATCTCCATCGAGGACCTGATCGCCTACCGCCGCTCCGCCGAGCCGTCCGTGCGCCGCGAGGCCGAGGTCAGCCTGCCGACGACGTTCGGAGACTTCACGGCCTACGGCTACCGCTCCACCGTCGACGGGGTCGAGCACGTCGCCCTCGTCCACGGCGAGATCGGCGACGGCGAGGACGTCGTGGTCCGCATGCACTCCGAGTGCCTGACCGGCGACATCTTCCACTCCCTGCGCTGCGACTGCGGCCCCCAGCTGCACGCGTCCATGGCCCGTATCAAGGCCGACGGCCGCGGCGTCGTCGTCTACTTGCGGGGCCACGAGGGCCGCGGCATCGGACTCCTGTCCAAGCTGCGCGCGTACGAACTCCAGGAGCGCGGCCGTGACACCCTCGACGCCAACCTGGAGCTGGGCCTGCCCGCCGACGCCCGAGACTACGCGGCCGGTGCGCAGATCCTCGCCGACCTCGGCGTGCACAGCGTCCGGCTGCTGACCAACAACCCCGACAAGTCGGCCGCCCTCGAACGGCACGGCATCACGGTCTCCGTCCGGGAGCCGATGCCGAGCGAGACCGGCGAGCACAATCTGCGCTACCTGCGCACCAAGCGCGACCGGATGGGCCACGACCTGCCCTGGCTGGACGAGGTCGTGGTCACGACCTGCGGCAACCAGTGACACCGGCAACACCAGTCCGAACGATCGAATCCAACGCACACCAACCACCCAACGCACACCACCGAGGAGCAGAGCTGTGAGCGGCAAGGGCGCACCCGAACTGAGCGTGAAGAACTGCGGAGACCTGCGAGTCGCCGTGATCGCGGCCCAGTGGCACGAGAAGGTCATGGACGGGCTGGTCGACGGAGCCCTGCGGGCCCTGCACGAGCTGGGCATCGACGAGCCGACCGTGCTGCGCGTCCCCGGCAGCTTCGAGCTCCCCGTCGTGGCGAAGGTACTGGCCGGTCGCGGATACGATGCCATCGTCGCCCTCGGCGTGGTCATCCGCGGCGGCACCCCGCACTTCGACTACGTCTGCCAGGGCGTCACCCAGGGCCTGGTGCAGGTGTCGATCGACACCGGAGTCCCCGTCGGCTTCGGCGTACTGACCTGCGACAACGACGAGCAGGCGCTGGACCGCGCCGGGCTCGAGGGGTCGAACGAGGACAAGGGGCACGAAGCGGTCACCGCCGCCGTCTCCACGGCCATGACCCTGCGGACCGTCAGCGAACCCTGGCGCTGAGTCGCGGCGGGCGACCCCTTATTCTGAGGACCATCATGGCGAACAAATCCCCCAAGAGCTTCGAAGAGCTCTTCACCGAGCTCCAGCTCAAGGCCGCCGACGGCGACCCCAGCACCTCGCGTACCGCCGAGCTCGTCCACCAGGGCGTCCACGCCATCGGCAAGAAGGTCGTCGAGGAGGCCGCCGAGGTCTGGATGGCGGCCGAGTACGAGGGCAAGGAAGCCGCCGCCGAGGAGATCTCCCAGCTGCTCTACCACGTCCAGGTGATGATGGTGGCGCGCGGGATCTCCCTCGACGACGTCTACGCGCACCTCTAGGCCGGAGCGCCCCCGCGGGTCCCGGCCGGTCCACCCGCCCGCCCACATCTTTCGCACCTACGCATCAACCTACGCATCAAAGGAAGCCCCATGCTGCGCATCGCCGTCCCCAACAAGGGTTCACTTTCCGGACCGGCGTCGGCGATGCTCCATGAGGCCGGCTACCGCCAGCGCAAGGAGTCCAAGGAGCTCGTGGTCGTCGACCCCGAGAACGAGGTGGAGTTCTTCTACCTCCGCCCCAAGGACATCGCGATCTACGTCTCCTCGGGCAAGCTGGACATCGGCATCACCGGCCGTGACCTGCTGCTCGACTCCGGCGCCAGCGCCGAGGAGATCCTGCCGCTGAACTTCGGCCGCTCGACCTTCCGCTACGCCACCAAGCCCGGCACCGCGAAGGGCCTCCAGGACTTCCACGGCATGACGATCGCGACCTCGTACGAGGGAATTGTCGCCAAGCACCTCGCCGACCAGGGGATCGACGCCTCCGTCGTGCACCTGGACGGTGCGGTCGAGACCGCGATCCAGCTCGGCGTCGCCGAGATCATCGCGGACGTCGTCGAGACCGGCACCAGCCTGCGCAACGCCGGGCTGGAGGTCATCGGCGAGCCGATCCTCCAGTCCGAGGCCGTGGTCATCCGCCGCAACGGCGCCGACCCCGACGACCCGCAGGCGCAGCAGTTCCTGCGCCGCCTGCAGGGCGTCCTGGTGGCGCGCAGCTACGTGATGATGGACTACGACTGCCGCGCCGAGCACCTGGAGCGCGCGGTCGCCCTCACCCCGGGCCTCGAGTCGCCGACCATCTCCCCGCTGCACAACGAAGGCTGGGTCGCGGTCCGTGCCATGGTCCCGGCCAAGGAGGCCCAGCGGATCATGGACGACCTGTACGAGCTCGGCGCGCGGGCGATCCTCACCACGTCCATCCACGCCTGTCGCCTCTGACCCGTACGACGACTCCCGAAGGCAACGCACCATGAGCGAGTCCGCCGCCCAGCCCGCCCCGCCCGCCCTGCCGGTCACCTTCCGGCCGACCCGTACGCGGGCCGTGCTGCTGGGCGTCGGGCTCGCCATGTTCGCCACCATCACGGCGGTCGCCCTGCTGCTGGAGACCCTCAGCCCGGGGGAGCGGATCAGCTTCATCTTCACCGGCGCCCTGCTGACCTCCGTACTCGTCCTCCTCAGCCGCCCCAAGGTGGTCGCCGACGAGGCCGGCGTCACCGTCGTCAACCTGACCACCACCCACCGCCTGGAGTGGCCGCAGATCCTGCGCGTCAACCTCCGCCCCGGCGACCCGTGGGTGTTCCTCGACCTCAGCGACGGCACCAGCCTGCCCGCCCTCGGCATCCAGCCCGGCGTGGCCAAGCAGCAGGCCATCAGCGACGCCCGAGCCCTGCGCGCGCTCGCCGAGAGCCGGGGAACCGGGGCGCACGACCACTGAGCCCCCGCCTCCCCCCCCGTGAGCCGGACACCGGGACGACAGCTCACCGCTGCGTCCCATTGCGGCCGCGATCTCAGTGACTAACCTGGTGGCGGGGCGCGACCGTGCGTCCTCCCACCGGCCCCGGGACCCCGTGGCCCGCGGGCACCTGCGACTTGAGGAGTGACTCCCTCCAGCAATGGACGGACCGTCCGGTAATACCCGCGCCGCCCTCCCCTCGGAGGCGGCGGCATGACCATCCCGCTACTCCTTCTCGTGGCGGCGTTCGTTCTCATCCTCGCCAACGGTTTCTTCGTGGCGGCCGAATTCGGCCTCGTCACCGTGGAGAGACCCGAGGCCGAACGCGCCGCAGCCGACGGTGACCGCCGTGCCCGTACGGTGGTCAAGGCCCTGCGGGAGCTGTCCTTCCAGCTCTCCGGCACCCAGCTCGGCATCACCATCACCTCCCTCGTGGTCGGCATGCTGGCCGAGTCGGCCCTCGCCGCCCTGCTGTCCGGGCCGATCGCCGCGACGGGTCTGCCCACGGGAGCCGTCCCCGGCGTGGCCGTGGTCATCGGCATGCTGCTCGCCTCCGCCGTCCAGATGGTCGTCGGCGAGCTCGTCCCCAAGAACTGGGCGATCTCCCGGCCGCTCCAGGTGGCCCGCTTCGTCGCCGGGCCCCAGTACGCCTTCTCCCGCGCCTTCCGGCCGGTCATCGCCGGGCTCAACGCCGTCGCCAACCGCCTCGTACGGGCGCTCGGCGTGGAGCCCACGGAGGAGATGGCCTCCGCCCGCACCCCCGGCGAGCTGGTCTCCCTGGTCCGCCATTCGGCCCAGGCCGGCGCCCTCGAACAGGACACCGCCGACCTCTTCGTCCGCACCCTCTCCCTGGGCGAGCTCACGGCCCAGCACGTCATGACCCCCCGGGTGAAGGTCAGCGCCCTCCAGCACACGGCCACCGCGGCCGACGTGCTCAACCTGACCCGCGCCACGGGGCTGTCCCGCTTCCCCGTCTACCGCGAGCGCATCGACGAGATCACCGGCGTGGTCCACCTCAAGGACGCCCTCGCCGTGCCCGAGTCCGAGCGCGCCCGCACCACCGTCAGCCGCATCTGCGTCGCCCCGCTGCGTGTGCCCGGCTCCCTGCCGGTGCAGCCGCTGCTGGAGCGGCTGCGCAGCGAACAGCCGATGGCCGTGGTCGTCGACGAGTACGGCGGCACCGCCGGCGTGGTCACCCTGGAGGACATCGTGGAAGAACTCGTCGGCGAGGTCCGCGACGAGCACGACAGCGCGGAGGACGACGGCCCCGAGCTGGCCGCCGTACCCGCCGAGGACGGCCGCCCCGCGTGGGAGGCCGACGGCAGCTGCCGGGTGCAGACCCTGCGCCGGATAGGCCTGGAGGTGCCCGAGGGCCCGTACGAGACCGTCGCCGGTCTCGTCGCCGACCTGCTCGGCCGCATCCCCGCCCCCGGGGACCGTGCCGAGCTCCCCGGCTGGAAGCTGTCCGTCCGCCGGGTCGGCCGCTTCCGGGCCGAACGGGTCCGGCTGGTCCGTAAGGCGCCCCTCGGCGCCGGCCCGGACGGCGCGGCCGGAGCCGGGGCAAGGGCCGGAGCCGGGGCAAGGGCGGGGGCCGCCGCCCCGGCCGCCTCCGCCGAGCTGGAAGCGGTGGGCCGGTGAACGCCCTCCAGCTCGTGTTCGCCCTGCTCCTGGTCCTCGCCAACGGCTTCTTCGTCGGCGCCGAGTTCGCGCTCGTCTCCGTACGGCGCAGCCAGATCGAGCCCCTCGCGGCCGGCTCCAAGCGGGCCCGCCAGGTGCTCTACGGCCTGGAGAACCTGCCCCGGATGATGGCTGCCGCGCAGTTCGGCATCACCGTGTGCTCGCTCACCCTCGGCGCGGTCGCCGAACCCACGGTGGCCCGGCTGCTGGAGCCCGTCTTCCATGCCGTCCACGTACCGCAGAGCCTGATCCACCCCCTCGGCTACGCCCTCGCGCTCGCCGCGGTGATCTTCCTGCACCTGGTCATCGGCGAGATGGTCCCCAAGAACCTCGCCATGGCCGCCCCCGAGAAGACCGCCCTGTGGTTCAGCCCCGGCCTCGTCGCCTTCGCCCGGGTCTGCGGCCCGGTCACCACCGCGCTGGGCGCCTGCGCCACGCTGATCCTGCGGCTCTTCAAGGTCGAGCCCAAGGACGAGGTCGAGGCCGTCTACACCAGAGCCCAGCTCGGCCGGCTCGTCGAGGACTCCCGGCAGGCCGGGCTCCTGGAACCCGGTGAGCAGGAGCGGCTGGAGGACGCCCTCGAACTGGGCAGCCGCCCGGTGACCGACGTCCTGCTCGCCCGGGACCGCCTCGTCACGGTCGGCCCCGCGGTCACCCCGCGCCAGATCGAGCAGCTGACGGTGCGCACCGGCTACTCCCGGTTTCCCGTCCGCTCCGAGAGCGGCGCCGCCTTCATGGGCTACCTGCACGTCAAGGACGTACTGGACCTGGAGGACCGGGAGCGGGCCGTGCCGCAGCGCGTCTGGCGGCGGATGACCACCGTGTCCTCGACCCTCCCGCTGGACGACGCGCTCAGCGTCATGCGCCGGGACGCCACCCACCTCGCGCAGGTCGCGGACGCGGCCGGGCGGGTGCTGGGCCTGGTCGCCATGGAGGACGTCCTGGAGATGCTGGTGGGAGAGGTACGGGACCCGGCGCACCGCACGACTCCGGCCGCCCGCCGGGCACCGGTGGTGCACGCGCCGGTGGCCGAGGGGGCCATGGCGGGCTGACCCCCCGGCCCGGCTCCGCGGCCGGGGTTTCCGGCCCGCGCGGGTCCCCGCCGGTCACTGAGCCGGCGGGGGCTCCGAGCGGTCCTGGGGACCCCGGCCCGACAAGACCTCCCCGTACGCCTGCATCAGATCCGGCAGCCGCAGCGTCGACAGATCGTCCCGCGACGGCTCGCCCGCGAAGCCCGCCAGCCGCAGGTCCCGGTAGGCGCAGCTCTTCTCGTACAGGGTGCGCAGGAAGCGGCCGTTGCCGAGCTCGTCGATCCAGCCCTGCTCCACCACGTGCCCGCTGATGCTGCGCAGCTCCTCCAGAGCCTCCTCGTCCCAGCGGTCCCCGTTCGCGTCCGCCAGCACCCCGCCGATCGCGGTCAGCTCCAGCGGCCGATAGCTGGGGAAGTCCACCCGGGTGGTGAACCGCGAGGACAGTCCCGGATTGGCGGCCAGCAGCCGGTCCATCCCGGCCGGGTAGCCGGCCAGGATCACCACCAGGTGGTCCCGGTTGTCCTCGGCCCGCTTGAGCAGCACTTGCAGGGCCTCGTCGCCGTACGCGTCGCCCTTGCTGTACCCCGAGTTGGAGAGGCTGTACGCCTCGTCCACGAACAGCACCCCGCCGATCGCCGAATCGATCAGCTCGTTCGCCTTCACGGCGGTCTGCCCCAGGAACTCGCCCACCAGGTCCGCCCGCTGGGCCTCCACCAGGTGGTCGCCGCCGAGCAGCCCCAGCGCGTAGAACACCCGGCCCAGGATCCGGGCCACCGTCGTCTTGCCCGTGCCGGAGGGGCCGGAGAACACGAAGTGGCGTTTCGGCGGCTGCACCGGCAGCCCCTGACCGGCCCGCAGCCGTGCCATGTGCAGCTGCGCGGAGAGCGCCTTCACCTGCCGCTTGACCGGCTCCAGACCCACCATCCGCTCCAGCTCCGCCAGCGCCTCGGCGAGCGCCGCCGGGTCGGGCGGCCCGCCCGGGAGCCCCGCGGGCGCCGCCTGCGGCGGCACGGTCACCTTGCGCCGTACGACTCCCGCCCGGCCCGTAGGCGGTGCTCCGGGCCCGAAGCGCGCGTCCGGCGGGTCGGGCGGTGGCGGTTCCGCGTCCACCTGGCCGTCCGCCGCGAGGTCCTGGACGGGTCCGGCGCCTGCGCCGCCGCCCCCGCCGAGCGCCACGGCGGCGAAGTCCCCGCCGGCCGGGGACAGGCCGTGGCCGCCGTAGGCCCCGTACCCGGAGTACCCCGCCAGCCCCGCCATGTCGTCGGCGTCGTCGCCGTCGGCGATCGCAGTCAGCCGGGCGGCCGTGTCCATGAACGACGGGTCCACCCGGTGCACCGCCCGGTACAGCGGCAGCGCCGCCGCGCTGCGCCCGGTGCCCTCGTGCGCCCGCGCCAGCCAGTACCGCAGCTCCTTGCGCTGCGGCTGCTCACTGCGGCACCGCATCAGCGCCGCCGACAGCATCGGCTCGGCCTGGCCGTACATCTCCAGCCGGACCCGGGCCATCCCGCCGAACAGACCCGCCTCGATGCCCAGCAGCGGATCGTTCACCAAGGGCTCCGTGTGCCGCACCAGTTGCTCCCAGTCCTTGACCAGGTACGCCCGGCAGGCGTGCAGGAACCGCACCTGCGGATCGGTGTCCACCGGGGGCAGGGCGGCCAGGGCCTGGTCCAGCTCGGGCACATGGCGGCCGTCCAGCCAGTGCGAGGCGTGGGCCAGCAGGAGGTCACGCCGGCTCTCCAGCACCGGCTGCACCCACCAGCCCAGCCAGTACCAGGAGTTGAGCGTCCGCCGGTGGCGGGCCCGCTGCTCGCCGAAACGGTCCCGGTGCGCGTACATGCGCAATAAGGCGTTGGTGGTGTCCACTCGGAGCGCGTGCAGGCCCAGCCAGGCGTCAGCCATCGCGGGATCGAGTCGTACGGCGGCCCGGAACTCCTCCTCGGCCTGCGGATAGGCGCCCATGGTGCAGGCGTCGACCCCGCGCAGCCAGGCGAGTTCGGCCGGGGCGTGCGTGCTGCCCGGCGTGCCGAAATCCATCACGTCCCCCACAAGCCTGCCCCCGTGGTGCGCGGCAACCCACGCGTCGAGCACGCGGGTTGCCCACTGCGCCGATGAAATCAGGGCTGCATCGTACCTGCGGTTTCGCACCTTACGTAGGGCGCGTCGGAGCCGGTTCGGGCGAGTCACCCGAGGGCATCCGGTGACTCTGTGTGAAGGTCCCGGGGGCATGCGCGTCGCGTGACGCGAGGGCGCGGAGGTGTGCGGCAGAACGAAGCCCCCGGTCACGGGGGAACAACCGGGGGCTTCGCGTCCGCGCCGGCCGCCAAGGGCCGCGCATGGGAAACGTAAGGCCGCTGCGGGCCCCGGGTCAAGCGGGTCGGCGGAGGCCCGTCGGAGCGGATTTCGAGGGTGGCTCAGGCCTGGGGGAGTTCGTCACCCTCAGTGAGGGTGGTGGTCGTTCGCGCCGTCGCAGTGGCCCCGGAAGACCACTCGTATCCCGTACCGCTCTGGCACACCAGGGTGTCGGCGAAGGGGCGCGAAGGGTCGTCCGAGAAGTGCGCGCGCTCCGCGCGCTCCCATCCGTCCCAGAAGTCGGACAGTTCGCGCCCGTCCCGGTTCCTCCCGCGCCCCCAGGACGTGGCACGCGGCGTCTCCATCCACAGCAGCCGTGCCAGACGGGGGCGCAGCGCCCGGCGCCCCGCCCCGACCCCCTCCACGATCACCACGGGCGCCGGCTCCAGGACCCGCTCCGGGCCGAAGCGCCGCTCCACCCAGTCGTACGGGGTCCAGCGCGCGGGCCGTCCGGCGGCGAGCGGCTCCAGTACCTGCGAGCGCAGCCGTTCCACCCAGCCGAACAGTTCCTCGTGGGTGGCCACATCGTCGAGGTGCAGCACCGGCGCTCCTCCCAGTTCCTCGGCCAGCCGCGCCGCGAAGGTGCTCTTCCCGGACCCGGCGTGCCCGTCGACGCCGATCAGCCGGACCGGGCCGAGGGAGGGGGGCAGGGCGGCGAGCTCCCGCGCGAGTGGTTCGAGTGACTGGTGTGGCTCCACGCCGCAACCCTACGGCGGCGGGCGACCCTTCGGCCGGACCGGTCGTCACCCCCGACACGGGCTCCCGGCTTCGGCCTCCGGCCGCCGGGAAATGGAAGGGTGAAGTGCCGACGCACCGACGCACCGACGCACCGACGCACCGAAGCGCGGATGTGCCGAAGCACCGAAGCACCGAAGCAGCGAAGTATCGACGCACTCCTGGGGGAATCCCGCGATGACCGCACCCACACCGCGCAGGGCCGTACTCGTCGCGGCCCTCGCGGTCGCCACCGCCGCCACCACCGCCGCCGTCCCCGGCGGCAGCGCGTCGGCCGCCGCCCCGCCGGCGCCCCGAGGGACCGCCCGCACCGTGGACAACCGGTTCTGGTTCTCGTACGACCACTGGCTGGCCGGCGCCCACCAGGGCACCACGGCGGTCGGCGGCGCCCGCCCCGGCCTGGAGATCGGGATCCCGGCGGGCCGTACCACGTACGCAGACCCCCACACGGGGAAGAAGAGCACCTGGGAGTACGCCACCTGGACCTCCCCGGCGCACCGCTCCGCGGTGCCCGCCACCGAGGCCATCGCCTCATGGAACGCCCGTACGCCCGTCGGCACCTGGATCCAGATCGAACTGTGCGGCACCTACACCGACGGCACCGCCACCCCCTGGTACGTCATGGGCCGCTGGGCCTCCGGCGACGGCGACATCCGCCGCACCTCCGTGGACGGCCAGACCGACGGCAAGTCCACCGTCGGGACCGACACGCTGGCCGTCGACGCTCCCGCGACCGGCCTGCGCATCGCGGACTGGCGACTGCGTCTGACCCTCTACCGCCGGCCCGGCGCCGACCGCGGCCCCACCGTCTGGCTGGCCGGGGCCATGGCCTCCGACGTCCCGGACCGGTTCACCGTCCCCGCCTCGACTCCCGGCCGGCCGCACGAGCTGATGGTGCCGCGCTACTCCCAGGAGATCCACGTCGGCCAGTACCCCGAGTACGACAACGGCGGCGAGGCCTGGTGCAGCCCCACCTCCTCCCAGATGGTCATCGAGTTCTGGGGCCGCAAGGCCAGTGCCAAGGCTTTGGCGTGGGTCAATCCGGCCTATGCCGACCCGCAGGTCTGCCACGCGGCCCGCTCCACCTACGACGCCGCCTACAAGGGCTGCGGCAACTGGCCCTTCAACGCCGCCTACGCCGCCACCTACCGCCGGCTCGCCGGGGTGGTCACGCGCCTCACCTCCCTCACCGACCTGGAGATCCTCGTCCGGGCCGGCATCCCGGCCATCACCTCCCAGTCCTTCCTCCCGGAGGAGCTCACCGGCGCGGGCTACGGCACCGCCGGGCACCTGATGACCGTCGTCGGCTTCACCGCCGACGGGGACGTGATCGCCAACGACCCGAACTCGCCCGACAACCCGTCCGTGCGGCGGGTCTACAAGCGGCGGCAGCTCGAGAACATCTGGCTGCGGACCAAGCGCCACAACGCCGCCGGCAAGGTCGTCCCGGGCACCGGAGGCATCTGTTACCTCTTCGCTCCCGTCGACGCGGGGCCGGCGCAGGTCGACGCTCTGAGGGCGGTCGGAGTGCTGTGAGGTTGGCGTTGACCGACGAGTCGGATGAGGCTGACCGAAAAGTCCGATGGGGTTGACCGATGAGTCCGATGAGTCCGAATAGTCCGCGCATAGTGGGGTAAAGGGCATATAAAGGCTTCACTAGGAGGCAGCCCGCTATGACCACCCATTCGAGAATCGAGCACCACCCCGACCTCGCCGAGATGCGCACTCGCTTCGAGCGGGTCACCAGCACTCCCCGTGCGCAGGCCGTAGAGGCACTGGCCCTGCTGACGGGCCTGTACCTGGCGGCCTCGCCCTGGATCGCCGGGTTCAGCGGCCTGACCCCGCTGGCCATCAACAACCTGATCGCCGGCCTCGCGTTCTGCGTCTGCATGGGCGGGTTCGGGAACGCCTATGAGCGCACTCACGCGATGGCCTGGACGGCGGTCGCACTCGGAGCATGGACGATCATCGCTCCATGGGTCATCGCCGGTGAAATGGACACGACCCGTTCGGTGGTCAGCAATGTGATCACCGGCGCCGTCGCCCTGTGTCTCGGCCTCGCCATGGCGGCGATGGCCGGCCGCAACCGTGAAACCCGGGCGTGACACCGACGGCTCGAACCCGACGGCTCGAACCCGACGTCCACGCCCAAGGTCCGCCCGCGTCTGGTCAGGACGCCGAACCGGCCGCCGGGCCCCGACCGCACCACGGTCGGGGCCCGGCGGCGTGACGTCCGCCACCCGTGGCCCTCGTCTCTACCGCGAAGGCCGCGACCGCTGGCACATTGGACACCATGACCGCCGCCACCGCCGCCCCCACCGCCACCGCCACTCTGACCGCCCGTGCCCGCGACCTCGTCCGCACCGGTGGCCCCGGAGAGGACTCGTCCTGGCTCGAACACGTGCTCGGCTGGACGCTCGTGGTGGTCGTCGCCATGTTCGTCACCCAGGTCGGCTGGCTCTAGTTCCGTGCCGGACGTCGCGGGCAAGGCGGGACTTTGACGACAGGGCCTAGCTACACCTAGCGGCCGTCCGCCGTCCGGACCGGGATCACGAGGCCTCCAGTCGCAGTCCGTCGGTGACGATGACGTCGGAGGTGACGAGCGCCTGCTCGGCGCTGACCTGGGTCATGAAGACGAAGGGCGGGATGACCGGGGGAGCGGGCAGCCCGTCGGGACTGAAGGTGACGCAGAGCAGCCCCTCGATGCAGCCGCTGAACTTCGTGAGGTACAGGGTCACGTCGCCGCGCAGATCGAGGGACCTGGCGGCCAGCCCGTACTCGTCCCGGCCGTCGCGGGTGCGCAGCCGGTAGTCGCGGAGGGAAGCCGCGTGCATCCTGAGCACCAGCACCTTCAACGGCCCGTCCACCGTGGACACCTGGGTGACGCCGGCGAGCGCGAAGCCCTGGGGTGCGAAGAGGGAAGTGGTGACGGTCGGCGGAGTCCTGGCGGCCATCGGTGCCCCCGGCTTCCCCGCCGCCGCGGCGGCGGGCTTCGCCCCGGGCCCGGCCGTTACCAGCGCCGCGAGCAGCACCACCGGCAGCGCGGCGGCCAGCGTGCGCGGCCCGCGTCCCTCCGGACCCGGGCGAGGGCCCGGGTTCGGTACTCCGCCGGACGCCGACGCCGTCCCGGGTGAGCCCCATCGTCCCTCCTCGCCCGCCTCCTCCTCGGGCAGCGGGGTCCAGCCGAAGGCCAGGGCGCTCCCCGCGATGCCGAGCGCCATCCCGATGAGGAAACCGCCCAGGTTGGTCGCCGCGAACGACAGCACCGACAGCAGCAGGGCGTGCAGCGAGACGTACGTCCGCGCCTGCGGCAGGAACCACAGGCACAGCCCCGCCAGGACCAGTGCGACACCGATCCCGATCGCGGCGAGCCCCCCGAGGCCCAGGCTCACCAGCACCGTCAGCGGGGAGAGCGGGACCAGCAGCAGCTCCGTCCCGCCCAGGATGACCAGCAGCCCGCCCCAGAACGGCCGGGTCCGGCGCCAGGCGCGCAGCCGGCGCCGGTGCTCGGGCAGCGGGGTGCCCCGTAGGCCTCGGACGCCTAGAAGCACTTCTTGCCGTCCAGGCTGACGTTCAGCTTCATGCCCTTGAGCTTGAAGTTGCCGCCGGTCGCGGACCAGGCGTGCGACTTCACGCCCACCACCTCGATGTTCCCGGCCTGCAGGCCGAACTTCCCCGGCTCTCCCTTGACCCCGTCCACCCGGTCCAGGGTCGAGGCGTCCCGGCCGATCTGGGCCGTGCCGAAGGTGGCGTCGCCGTCGAGGTCCTCGCCGTCGATCACCAGGTTGCTGGCCGTGACCTCCCCGGCCGGGCCGCCGGCCGTCAGTTTGAAGATCACCTTGCCGAGAGGGGTGTCGACCTCGGCGGCCTGGCAGATGTCGGTGAGCGTGGCCTCGCCGATGCCGAGCAGCGCGACCGGATGCCCCTTGCCGTCGACGGAGCGGTCCGTCTGGACAAACGAGGCCAGGCCCTTGCTGCTCAGCTTGGAGGAGGACACCTGGAAGCTGGTCCCCGAGACGGCGAAGGAGGCGGCGAGCGCGCCCTGCGCCATGACCATGGCCATCGCCCCCACCGCGACGACCGCGGGCATCGCCACGACGGCCGTCTTCTTCCAGTCGACCCGGCCCTCGGCGGGCCGTCTCCCGCCGTTGCGGATGTTGCCGTTACCCATGACTGTTCCTCCCGTACGTCGTCCAGTGCGCAGGGGAAGTGCGAAGCGAGCTCGGCACACAGGTCTGCCATACTTCGGGCATCCTGTGGCGCTTCGAGGCTAGGGCTGAATTTGAATAATAGTCAACAGCGCGGAGCGACCGGGCGTTCGCAGGTCCGCAGGGCCGAACTCATAGCCATCGGCCGCAAGTTGTTCGCCGACACCTCGTACGACGCGCTCTCCATGGACGACATCGCCAAGCACGCCGGCGTCGCCAAGGGGCTGATCTACTACTACTTCAAGAGCAAGCGCGGCTACTACCTCGCCATCGTCGAGGACTCCGTGGCCGAACTCGTCGCCCGCGCCGGCGGGGAGACCGACCTCCCGGCCGCCGAGCGGGTCCGGCGCACCGTCGACGGCTACCTCCACTACGCCGAGCACCACCACGCCGCCTACCGCACCATCGTCACCGGCGGCGTCGGCTCCGACGCCGAGGTGCTGGCGATCCGCGACGCCGTGCGCGAGGAACTGGTCGCGACCATCGCCGAAGGCGCGTACGGACACCGCACTGTCCCCGCGATCGCCCGGCTCGCCCTGGTGGGCTGGCTCTCGGGGGTCGAGGGGATCACCCTGGAGTGGATCGGCGGCCTCGCTGACGGGGGTAGGGGCGGGAGTGGGAGCGCGGGTGCGGGTGGGGGTGGGGGTGCCGAGCCGGAGCGGGATACGGCTGCGGGCGGGGATGCGGGTGGGGCCCCGGATACGGCTGCGGGCGCGGTGGCGGGCGCGGTGGCGGGCGCGGCCGAGCGGCTCGGCCGAGCCGAAGTCGGCGCCCTCCTCGTGCGCCAGCTGCGCGCGACCCTGACGGTCATCGAGGAGTTCGTCCCGGAGTGCCCCGCTCCGCCCGCCGCCGAGGAACCGCCCGCCCACCCGAGCGATCTTGCACCGGTGACGGGACGCGCCTGATCGGGCATACTCAACCCGCCGCAGCCGCTGAACAGCCCCTTCCGTGATCCGGGAGGGCAGCATCGGCTGTAAGAGCACCGAGACCCGGCGGCGCGCCCCACACCTCGCGCGTCGCCGCCGTGCCCGACGAGGGAGGAGAGCGCCGCCATGAACGACCGCGCCCCGCAGCCGGTGGACCGTCAGCTGCCCACCGAGGAGTCCCGGGACCTCCTCGCGCTCGTACGAGAGATCGCCCAGCGGGAGATCCGCCCCCGGGCCGCCGAGGAGGAGGACTCCGGGAGGTTCCCGCGAGAGGTCTTCACCCTTCTTTCGGAGGCCGGACTGCTCGGCCTCCCCTACGACGGCGACTTCGGCGGCGGCGAGCAGCCGTACGAGGTCTACCTCCAGGTACTGGAAGAACTCGCCGCAGCCCGCCTGACCGTCGGGCTCGGCGTCAGCGTGCACTCCCTGGCCTGCCACGGCCTCGCCGGCTACGGCACCAAGGAGCAGCAGAGCGCCCACCTGCCCGCGATGCTCGGCGGCGGCCTGCTGGGCGCCTACTGCCTCTCCGAGCCGGCCTCCGGATCCGACGCCGCCTCCCTGACCACCAAAGCGGTGCGCGACGGCGACGACTGGATCATCACCGGCACCAAGGCCTGGATCACCCACGGCGGCGTCGCCGACTTCTACACCGTCCTGGCGCGCACCGGCGCCGAGGGCGCCAAGGGCATCACGGCCTTCCTGGTCCCCGGGGACGCGCCCGGCCTGACCGCCGCCGTGCCCGAGAAGAAGATGGGCATGAAGGGCTCGCCCACCGCCCAGCTGCACTTCGACGGCGTACGGGTGCCGGACGCGCGGCGCATCGGCGAGGAGGGCCAGGGCTTCACCATCGCCCTGGCCGCGCTGGACGCCGGCCGCCTCGGCATCGCCGCCTGCGCCATCGGCGTCGCCCAGGCGGCGCTGGATGAGGCCCTGGCGTACGCCTTGGACCGCAAGCAGTTCGGGCACCCGATCGCGGACTTCCAGGGGCTGCGCTTCATGCTGGCCGACATGGCAACCAAGATCGAGGCGGGCCGGGCGCTGTACCTCGCGGCGGCGCGGCTGCGGGATGCCGGCAAGCCGTTCTCCCGGCAGGCGGCGATGGCCAAGCTGTTCTGCACGGACGCGGCGATGGCCGTCACCACGGACGCGGTCCAGGTCCTCGGCGGCTACGGCTACACCGCGGACTTCCCGGTCGAGCGGCTGATGCGCGAGGCGAAGGTCCTCCAGATCGTGGAGGGCACGAACCAGATCCAGCGCATGGTGATCGCCCGCCACCTGGCGGGGCCCGAGAGCCGCTAGGACGGGCGACTGGGGCAGATGGCCAGGGCGGACGACGTGGCCGCCCGGGGTGCGGGTCAGGGCTACGGCTAGCCGGGGACGGGGCCGGGGCCGGGGTCGGGGTCGGGGCCGGGGTTCGGGTTCGGGCTACGGTTCGTAGCGGCCGGTAGCGGCCGGTATGGACCGCGGACGACGCGGCGCTGTAGTGCGACGTACTACGGGTCGCGCGCAGGGGTCGCACGGGCGCTACGTCGCCCCCTGGGCGCCTTCTGCGTGCAGTGCGGTTTCCGCCCGGCGGCTGGCCGCGCCCGCTCTGAGGTCAGCTCCCGAAGAGCGGACCGTTCGGCCAGATCGGGGACGAGCTGATCCGGGACCACTCCGGATCGCGCCGTCCCGGCAGGGTGCGTTCTTCCTCGGTCCAGCGGGCGATCAGGGCGCTGTAGATGGGTGGATCGGGGTGGCGCTGACGAGGTGCCTGCTGAACCGATTCTTCGTAACCGGCCGGCGTCGGCCGCCGACGGCGTCCCGTCCTCGGCGTGGAAGTCTCAACCGTGGTCATGCAGGGGCAACGCGGCACGCGAGCCCCGGGTTACCGCCTCCCCGCCCCGGCTATCCGTTCGACGCGTCCCCGGGGGTGGGGGGTGGGGCTTCGGGGGGCGGGACCCCGTACATCGGTGGACGGAACGGGGGCGGGGCTTCGGGTGGCGGCATGCAGTCGGGCGGGATCGGGGATGTCTTGGGGGTTTCCCGTCAGTCCCATCGTCTCTCCGTGTCGTGCCGGCCCGTCAAGGGCGCTCCTCCTCGTTCCTCGTCGTCGCGTCGCTGCGCGACGGCCTGCGGCCGCCCTTGACCGACCGTCCCGCCCCGGACATACGAGGACTGTCGGGAAGCCCCCGAAGGAACGGTCACGGGGGACGGACAGGGATACGGGGTCATCAGGGAGCGCCGGGCCGGTGTCCCAGGATCAGTCCGGGCCTGCCGTGAAGCCCCACCGGTGGTGAGGGCCCGGGTGTGAGGACGAGCCCGAGGCGGTCCCAGACGGGCCTGGTTCCGGGGTCGGGGGCAGGCCACCCCCGCAGGGAGCGCCGGGCCGGTGTCCCAGGATCAGTCCGGGCGTGCCGTGAAGCCCCACCGGTGGTGAGGGCCCGGGCTTGAGGACGAGCCCGAGGCGGGCCCATACGGGCCTGGTTTCGGGGTCGGGGGCGGCCCACCCCCGGTCAAACCTCCACCAGAGCGACCTGGCAGCGGTTCCGGCGGGCAGCGCGCCAGATCGCTACGCGCTTCTCACGGCTCAGCGACCGGCGGCTGTCCGTGGCTGGACATAAGCCGCCCAGGGTCGTTAGGCGTTTCTCACTCGAGCGGCTGACGGCCGTCTCGGGCTGGGCACAAGCCTCTTTGCCCTCTGACGAGCACGATGGCCGCGCCCCCGGCAGCCCCGTCCGGCTCTTCGTCGCCGACGCTCCGTCCCCCTGGGTTCCCGGCCAGGCTCTTTGCCCCCCGTGCTTCGTTCTGCTGGTCCCCGGTCTGGTGCTCGGTCGCCGGTGCTCGGGGGTCCTGGGTTCCTGGCTCGGTTCTTGGTCGCTGGTGTGCCGTCCTCCGGGGCTCCCGGCTCGGCTCTTTGCCGCCGTGCTCCGTTTTCCCGGGTCCCCGGCCTGGATCTTCGCCGCCGGTGTTCCGTCCTCCTCGGCTCCCGCCCAGCTGTCCGCCGCCGGTGTTCCGTCCTGTTGGGCTCCCGCTCAGCTGTCCGCCGCCGGTGTTCCGTCCTCCTCGGCTCCCGCCCAGCTGTTCGCCGCCGGTGCTGCGTCCTGCTGGGCTCCCGTTCCGCTGTCCGTCACCGGCGCGCCGCCCCGCCCGCCCCGCGGGAGCGGTATGCCCGCCCCCGCGGCAGCGGTATGGCCGCGCGCGCGGTGTCTGACGTACCGTCAAGTCGCGTCCCCGTGCATTCGCCCGTCACCGCGCCCCGGAGGTTCGCCATGCCCGTCGACCGGCCCGTCGCCCTCGACGAATACCCCATCCACCAGGCGCCGTTGTCGATGAAGCACCTCGTCAGCGGCGACCGCAACGCCTACGACCGCTGCATCTTCCACGTCTTCGACCACGCCGGCCGCGCCGTCCTCATCCTCGGCCTCGGCGTCTACCCCAACGCCGGGGTCATCGACGCCTACGCCACCCTCCGCATCGGTGATGAACTCCTCGCAGTCCGGGCCTCCGACGCCCTCGGCGACGACCGGATGAACCTCTCCGTGGGGCCTCTCTCCCTCACCGTCGACGCCCCGCTGAAGCAGCTCACCCTGCGCTGCGCCGCCGACCCGGCGGACCCGGCGGACCCGCACGGGCTTTCGTACGACATCACCTGGACCGCCGCGTTCCCCGCCGTCTGGGAGCCGCACCACGTCCAGCGGCGCGGCGACCGCCTGATGCTGGAGGGCCGCCGCTTCGTCCAGGCCGGCGACGTCACCGGCACCATCCGGGCCAAGGGTGAGGAGTTCACCCTCGCGCCGGGGGAGTGGACCGGCACGCGCGACCGCAGCTGGGGTGTGCGTCCGATCCCCGGCGAGGACGGCGGGCGGGCCGCCGAGGAGTACCGCCCCGAGGGCTTCCACTGGCTCTGGATCCCCGTCCGCTTCGAGGACCGGTTCGTCATGGTCATCGCGCAGGAGGACGCCGACGGCCACCGCACCCTCAGCGAGGCCGTGCAGGTCTTCCCCGAGGACAGCGGGCGCCACGACGTCCAGCTCGGCTGGCCGCACACCGAGATCCGCTACCGCCCCGGCACCCGCCATCCCGAGAGCGCCGTCGTCCACCTCACCGATCCGGCCCGCAAGCCCCTTGAGCTGGGAGTGGAGATCCTGGCCTCCTCCCCGCTGGCCGTCGGCGCCGGGTACCCGCCCGCGAGCGACTGGCAGCACGGCACCTGGAAGGGGCGCGGCTGGACCGACTGCCGTGTCTACGACCTCTCCGACCCCGCCGCCCACCCCATGGCCGCCTTCGGGGTCACCGACCACTCGGCCCGCTTCACCCTCGACGGGCAGGTCGGCCACGGCATCTTCGAACACGGCAGCTTCGGCCGCCACGACCCGAGCGGCTTCGCCGACTACTCCTCCGTCGCCCAGTAGAGACCGGCAGAGACCAGCAGAGAGGGGCTCACCCATGGCAACCGCTCCACGCCCCCGCACCTCCACCCGTGAGCCCGAGGAGCTCGGCCGGCGCCTCGCCGCCTGGCTCGACGCGCGGCTTCCCGGCGTGCGGGTCACCAACGTCCGCGTCCCGGGGTCCAACGGCATGTCCAGCGAGACCCTGCTCTTCGACATCGAGCACCCCGACACCCCGCTGCGCGCCTGCGCGTTGCGCCTCGCCGCCGACCCCGCGGCCTACACCGTCTTCCCGGCGTACGACATGCCGCGCCAGCACCGCGTGATGAGCCTGGTCGCCGAGCACACCGACCTGCCCGTCCCGCGCGTGCAATGGCTGGAGGAGGACCCCGCCCCGCTCGGAGCGCCGTTCTTCGTGATGGCCCGCGCCGAGGGGCGGGTCCCGCCCGATGTCATGCCCTACACCTACGAGGGAAACTGGCTGCACGCGGCGACCGACGCCGAGCGCGCCGCACTCCAGGAGCAGAGCATCTCGCTCCTGGCCCGCCTGCACGACCAGTTCCCCGCCAAGGAAGCCGAGTTCCTCCTGCCCGAGGGTGAGGGCACCCCGCTGCGCCGTCACGTGGAATGCCAACGCGCCTACTACGACTGGGTGGTCGGCGGGCTCGCCCCGTCCCCGCTCATCGAGCGCGCCTTCGCCCGACTGGAGGAGCTGTGGCCCGCCGACGAGGGCCCGGCGGTCCTCAACTGGGGCGACGCCCGCATCGGCAACGTCATCTACGACGGCTTCACCCCGGTGGCCGTCCTGGACTGGGAGATGGCCGCGTACGCCCCGCGCGAGGTCGACCTCGGCTGGACCGTCTACCTCCACCGCTTCTTCCAGGACCTCACCGTCGGCTTCGGCCAGCCCGGCCTGCCGGACTTCCTGCGCCGTGAGGACCTGGAGCGCCGGTATGCCGAACTGACCGGGCACGCCCCGAGGGACATGGAGTTCCACACCCTCTACGCCGCCCTGCGGCACGGCATCGTGATGCTGCGCATCGCCTACCGGCAGGCGTACTTCGGCGAGGTGGAGATCCCGGCGGATCCGGACCGTCTGATCCTGCACCACGCGGCTCTGGCGGCCATGGTGCGGGGAACGTACTGGTAGGACTCGTACGGGGAGACCGTCAGGCGGCCTGCGCGTGCTGTCGCCGCTGCGGCAGCACCGGGCTCACCACGCGGACGGGACGCGAGCCCGGACCGCCGACGTGCGAGAAGGGCTGCGTCCGCCAGTCCAGCCCCTGGGGCAGGGCCAGGTGGACGACGGGTTCGAGCTCCCGGCTCTCCACCGGCTCGATGACGCCGATGCTGGGCAGCGCGTCGGCGGCGGGCCGGCCGGTGCCCGCGCACACCGTGAGCCCGAAGGGGTTCCACGGGGTCAGGCAGAGCGCGTGCTGCGGCAGGTACTCCTCGTCCGCGACCAGGGCGATCGCCTGCCCGCAGTCGGGGCAGATCCCGTGGTGGATCTCGAAACCCTCGGCGTCGTCGAGGTATTCGAGGTATTCGCCGTCCTCGGAATCGAGCGGTTCCAGGGGCTCCGGTTCGGTGCGACCGGCGCGCTTGTTGTTCAGCATGGATGTACTCCCCCTTGGGTGGGCCGGGCGGGCAGTTTCCACAGCCTCGGCCACACCAAGCACTTCCCGTCGCGCGGCACGAGTAACCACAACCGCCGGGCGTACGCGTGCACAGGCCTGTGGCCTTGGTCACATGCCCGGCGCAGATGCCTCCAGTGGGCGGACAGCACTGTGCCTGGAGTGCCCTTGGGCCTTAGGTTGAGCGGCTATGAGCGCAATGGAGGAGCTGGACCGCCAGATCGTGGATCTGCTCGTGCGGGACGGGCGGATGAGCTACACGGACCTGGGCAAGGCCACCGGACTGTCCACGTCGGCGGTCCATCAGCGAGTACGGCGGCTGGAACAGCGCGGGGTGATCCGCGGCTACGCGGCCGTCGTCGACCCCGAGGCCGTCGGGCTGCCGCTGACGGCCTTCATCTCGGTCAAGCCGTTCGACCCGAGCGCTCCCGACGACATCGCCGACCGTCTGGCCGGCGTCCCCGAGATCGAGGCCTGCCACAGCGTCGCGGGCGACGAGAACTACATCCTCAAGGTGCGTGTCGGGACCCCTCTGGAGCTGGAAGACCTCCTGGGCCGCCTGCGCGCCCTGGCGCACGTCTCGACCCGCACGACGGTGGTCCTCTCCACCCCGTACGAGGCCCGCCCGCCCCGCGTGTGAACCGTCCGCCCGTGTGGGAAGCGTCCGCCCCGCCTGTGAACCGCTCTGCGCCTTTCTGACGCGCCGGCCCCGATGCGCCGCCCGGCATGCCTTCTCCCCGGGGCGGTACGCCTAGGGGATCCCGGCCCCGGTCGAAGCCGGGTCCGCGCACCCGCGAGACTGGTTCCCATGACTGACCGCACCGCCGACGCCGCCCCGCCCGCGCCCCACCGGACCGTCCTCCTCCGCGGGGGTGAGGTACACAGCCCCGCCGACCCCTTCGCCACCGCCATGGTGGTCGAGCGCGGCCACATCGCCTGGGTCGGTTCCGAAGGCGCGGCCGACGCCTTCGCGCAGGGCGTCGACGAGGTCGTCGACCTCGGCGGGGCGCTCGTCACCCCCGCCTTCACCGACGCCCACGTCCACACCACTTCCACCGGCCTCGCCCTCACCGGGCTGGACCTCTCCGGCGCCCGCTCCCTGCCCGCCGCGCTGGACCTCGTACGCGCGTACGCCGCGAGCCGCCCCGCCGATCGGGTGCTCCTCGGGCACGGCTGGGACGCCGCCCGCTGGCCCGAGCGGCGCGCCCCGCGGCGCGACGAGCTCGACCGGGCGGCCGGCGGCCGCCCGCTCTACCTCAGCCGCATCGACGTGCACTCGGCCGTGGTCACCACCGCCCTGCTCGACCTCGTACCCGGCGTGGCCGTCCACGGTGACGAGCCGCTCACCCGCGACGCCCACCACGCCGTCCGCGCCGCCGCCCTCGCCGCCGTCACCCCTGCCCAGCGGTCCGAGGCCCAGCGGGCCGCCCTCGACCGGGCCGCCTCCCTCGGCATCGGCTCCGTGCACGAGTGCGGCGGGCCGGACATCTCCTCCGCCGAGGACTTCACCGCCCTGCTCGCGCTGGCCGGGGAGCGCCCCGGGCCGCGCGTCTTCGGGTACTGGGCCGACCTCGACCTCGACCAGGCCAAGGCGCTGGGGGCCGTCGGCGCGGCCGGTGACCTCTTCGTCGACGGCGCCCTCGGCTCCCACACCGCCTGCCTGCACGCCCCGTACGCCGACGCCTCTCACACCGGTACCGGCTATCTCGACGCGCACGCCGTCGCCGAACACGTGGCCGCGTGCACCGAGGCGGGCCTCCAGGCAGGTTTCCACGCCATCGGGGACGCCGCGATCGCCGCGGTCGTGGAGGGCGTCCGCGCGGCCGCCGAGAAGGTCGGCCCGGCCCGCGTCCGCGCCGCCCGGCACCGCGTCGAGCACGCCGAGATGATGACCCCCGCGACCATCGCCGCCTTCGCGGAGTTCGGCCTCACCGCTTCGGTGCAGCCCGCCTTCGACGCCGCCTGGGGCGGCGAGGACGGCATGTACGCCGACCGGCTCGGCGCCGAGCGCGCCCGCACGCTCAACCCGTACGCGGCCATGCTCAAGGCCGGCGTGCCGCTCGCCTTCGGCTCGGACGCGCCCGTCACCCCGCTCGACCCCTGGGGCACCGTCCGCGCGGCCGCCTTCCACCGCACCCCTTCCCACCGCATCTCGGTGCGGGCCGCCTTCACCGCCCACACCAGGGGCGGCTGGCGGGCGCTGGGCCGCGACGACGCGGGCGTCCTCGTCCCCGGCGCCCCGGCCGACTACGCCGTCTGGGAGACCTCGGAACTGGTCGTCCAGGCCCCCGACGACCGGGTCGCCCGCTGGTCCACCGACCCCCGCTCCGGCACCCCCGGCCTGCCCGACCTGAGCCCGGGCGCCGACCTGCCGGTGTGCCTGGCGACCGTCGTCGGCGGCCGGGAGGTATTCGTACGGCCACAGGGGTGATCCGGTCGGCCTCGGTTCGGTGCGGGCGGTCGGACCCGGATAGGTTCGGCCGGGTCCACCACAGGACGTCCGTGCCGGATGGATCCGTCTGCTCAGCGCGCCCGCGCCTCGGGGGCGAGGGAAGGTTTCGCCGGGCGGCGGGTGGCCCCGGGTCGGGGCCCGGCGGTCCAGTAGACAACGGTCACGACGACCCGCATCCAGCGGGAGTCCGACCGGCCCGAAGGACCGCGGGCCCCGATCACTGTTCTAAAGTCATCCTCTGCGACAAGACGTACAGGACGTGCAAGAGCACAAAAGGGGACTCAGTGAGCGACGGCGGACAGCGGACCTACGGACCGCTCGGTACAGCCCTGGTGATCATTCCGACCTACAACGAGGCGGAGAACATCGGGCTGATCGTCGGACGCGTCCGCGCGGCGGTGCCGGAGGCCCACGTCCTGGTCGCGGACGACAACAGCCCCGACGGCACCGGAAAGCTCGCCGACGAGCTGGCGGTCGGCGACGACCACGTGCACGTCCTGCACCGCAAGGGCAAGGAGGGGCTCGGCGCCGCCTACCTGGCGGGCTTCGTCTGGGCCCTGGAGGCCGGCTACGGCGTCATCGTCGAGATGGACGCCGACGGCTCCCACCAGCCGGAGGAACTGCCCCGTCTGCTCACGGCGCTGAGCGGCGCCGATCTGGTTCTGGGCTCGCGCTGGGTGCCGGGCGGCCGGGTCGTCAACTGGCCCAAGAGCCGCGAGATCCTCTCGCGCGGCGGTTCGACGTACTCCCGCCTGATGCTGAACGTGCCCATCCGCGACGTGACCGGCGGCTACCGGGCCTTTCGCCGCGAGACCCTGGAGGGGCTGGGCCTGGACGAGGTGGCCTCCGCGGGGTACTGCTTCCAGGTCGACCTGGCCCGCCGGGCCGTCCAGAAGGGTTTCCGCGTCGTGGAGGTGCCCATCACCTTCGTCGAGCGCGAGTTCGGCGACAGCAAGATGAGCAAGGACATCGTGGTGGAGGCCCTGTGGCGGGTCACCCAGTGGGGCATCAAGGCCCAGGCGGCCAAGCTGATCGGCAAGGGCGACCGCACGGACGCCCCCAGGGGCGAGGCGACGGACAAGGGCACGGGCGAGCGCACGGACAAGGACACGGGCGAGCGCACGGACGACGGCGGCGACCAGGGCAGCAGCGGCAAGGCCTGACCGGCGACCCCTAGGGGATGCCCGGCACCTCCGGCTGAGGCCGCTTTTACGCCGGTCCAGGCACACTGTTGGTATGACGACCGGCGTTCCCACTTCGACGGCCCCCCGGCGGCGCTCGCCCGCCCGTACTTTCCTGCCCCTGGCGGTCGCCGCCTGGCTGTTCCTGGAGATCTGGCTGCTCAGCCTGGTCGCCGGCGAGGCCGGCGGGCTGACCGTCGCCGCGCTGCTCGTGGGTGGGATCGTGCTGGGCGCGGTGGTCATCAAGCGGGCCGGGCGGCGTGCCTTCAGGAACCTGACGGACACCTTCCAGCAGGCTCAGCAGGGGCAGCAGCCCGCCCCGCAGCGGCCCGGCCAGGGAAACGGCCTCACCATGCTGGCGGGCCTGCTCCTGATGATGCCCGGCCTGCTCTCCGACGTGGCGGGCCTGCTCTGCCTGCTCCCGCCCGTCCGCGCCTGGATCGGCCGCCGGGCGGCCCGCTCGCTGGAGCGCAGGATGGCCTCGGTGCCCGCGGGCACCTTCGGCGGGGCCTTCCAGCAGGTCCGCATCCACCACCCCGACGGCAGGGTCGTCCAGGGCGAGGTCATCCGCGAGGACCGGCCGGGCCGGCCCGGCGAGGAGCAGGGCCCGGACACGGCGTACCGTCCACCGCTCACCCCGTAGACGCGGTGGAGGGGCCGGCCCGCAGAACGGGCCGGCCCGCAGAACGGGCCGGCCCGCAGCACGGTTCGTGGACAAGTGAAAAGCCGAGGGGCGTCAAGCACGGTCTGATGCCCGCCGGGAGGTAGGGCCAGCGAAGCGCCGCCCTTCCCGGGTCCGCG